>NZ_JAQBOI010000096.1 GCF_028288105.1 Mucilaginibacter sp.
CTGCAGATAAGCAGGCATACACTGCTTACCATAAAACAAAATCTTTTTTGGGCGTTTGCCTATAATATTATTGCTATCCCTGTAGCGGCACTTGGTTTCCTTAACCCTATGGTAGGTGCTTTCGCCATGGCTTTTTCAGATGTGATCGTGATTGGGAATTCGTTAAGATTGAAAGTGAAAAAAGTGAATGGTTAATAGATCATGGTTCATGGTTGCTGCAATAGTTGTATAGCGGTTTAATAAAGTTTTATACTTTTGAGGCTTTAACGGTACAGGATCTTGCTATGATCTATGAACCATCAACTATAAGCTAATACATGATAGAAATTTACACAGACGGTTCGTCAAGTGGGAACCCGGGGCCGGGTGGTTACGGAGTTATTATGAGATCTGGTCAGCATTATAAAGAGCTGTCTGCAGGGTTTCGTAAAACCACCAATAATCGTATGGAACTGCTGGCCGTTATAACCGGACTGGAAGCTATCAAATCACCAAATCAGTCTGTTACTATCTACTCCGATTCTAAATATGTTATAGATGCCATTGAAAAACGTTGGGTGCATGGCTGGGTAGCAAAAGGCTTTGCAGGTAAAAAAAATAAAGACCTGTGGCTGCGCTATCTAACTATCAGCAAGTTGCATAACATTAAATTTGTATGGGTACGCGGCCATAACGGCCACCCCGAAAACGAGCGCTGCGACCAACTTGCCGTAGCTGCCGGTAAACAAAAAGACCTATTGATAGATACCGTTTTTGAAATGGAATCCGCTAAGGCGGGTGCTTAGTAACTGGTTATGGCGTATGGTTCATGGTTCATAGCAGCTACTATTAACCATGAACCATACGCTATAAACTCGCTCACTGCAAACACACTTCGCCTTCAAAATTCTTTTTAATAAGCTGTGGCGAAAAGCAGGCCATCATTTCTTCGGCTTTGTTAACCATATTTTTTGAACCGATGAATATAGCCGTGCGTTGATGCAGTTCGGTTACTTCCAGTTCCAGTATACGATTATACCCATTGCTGGCCTTGCCCCCTGCCTGCTCTATTATAAACGCCATTGGGTTACACTCGTACACTAAACGCAGTTTACCATTAGGCGCGGCAGCAGTTAAAGGATAGATAAATATGCCACCTTTTATCATGTTGCGGTGCAGGTCGGCAACCATTGAGCCAATGTAACGGGAAGTATAAGGCCTTTGGGTTTTAGTATCTTCTACCTGGCAATATTTAATATACTTTTTTACCCCATCCGGAAAGTGCGAGTAATAACCCTCATTTATCGAATAAATAACGCCATCATCGGGGATGCGCAGATCCGGGTGCGACAGGCAAAACTCTCCTATTGATGGATCGAGCGTGAAGCCATTAACACCTTTGCCCGTAGTATAAACCAGCATAGTTGATGAGCCGTATATTACATAACCTGCGGCTACTTGCTCAGTCCCCCGCTGTAATACATCTTTTAAATCGGCCTTGCCTTCAGTAGATATCCTGCGATAGATAGAGAAGATGGTACCTATACCAACGTTAACATCAATATTTGATGAGCCATCCAGTGGATCAATCGCGACAACATACTTAGCGTCTTTTGAGATATCGGATTCGATATTGATACAGTCATCATTTTCTTCGGATGCTACCATGCAGCACTCACCGCCACATTTAAGAGCAGAGATGAACTGTTCATTGGCATACACATCCAGCTTCTTTTGCCCTTCGCCCTGAATATTCATTGTTCCGGCATCGCCCAAAATATCGGCAAGGCCGGCTTTGTTAACCTCACGGTTTACAATTTTGGCGGCAATACCTATATCACGCAACAAGCGCGACAACTCCCCCTTGGCATATGGAAAATCAGCTTGTTTTTCGATAATAAATTGACCTAAAGTTTTAACTGCTTTCATAGGCTTAGTGTATTTAATACATGTTATTTATGCAACTCAATAACGTCTAAGGTATGAATTTTTTCATCAGTTATAGAAAATCTTATTAAAGTTCGCACCTTTTGCCAACCCTGTTTCCCAGCTGCACCGGGGTTTAAGTGCAAACAATTTATCTTTTTATCATAAATTACTTTCAGGATATGCGAGTGGCCGCTGATAAATAAGCCAGGAGGCTTAGTGTATATTTCACGCTTCACGTCCGGCGCGTATTTATCCGGATATCCGCCTATATGGGTCATCCAAACATCTACCTTTTCGCACATAAAACGAAGGTGCTCCGGATAAACATCGCGGATGTCTTTTCCATCAATATTACCGTAAACCCCTCTAAGCGGTTTAAAGGCGGCAAGCTTATCGGCCAGCTCAATATTTCCAAAATCGCCGGCGTGCCAGATCTCATCACAGTTTTCAAAATGCTTAAAAACAGCGTCGTCCAGGTAACTATGGGTATCTGATATTAGGCCTATACGGGTCATTTGATTTTAGATTGTAGATGTACGATTTTAGATTTTTAAAATATCGTTAAAAAATCAGCCAACGCCACCTGGTATTCTAACGAGTAAATCTTTGGTTCGTCATATATGACAAATTCTTCTTCTAAAATACCTTTTTGTTCTTTACCAAAGGTGATGATCTCCCGGTGCGGTGCAGAATCAGCAAAGGATCTTATTGATATTATTTTTTGCAAATGCAATTGATACTTGGGAAGCAGATCTTTTATTAACGCAGCCGTTGCTAATGGCAATATTAGCTGACAGCTACCGGTATCTGTAAGGTATTCGTTTGTGCAGCGTAACAGTTTTTTAAAAAATGAACCATCCGTATGCCGGGCAAGGTTCTTTTTATCATTTGCCGATGTAAGCGAATCTAAAAAGAACGGCGGATTAGATACGATGAGGTCATACTTATTTCCTTTATGGCTGTCAAAAAACCCTTCAAATGTATTAAAGTGTGCATATACCCGGTGTTGGAACGACGAATTTTTAAAATTTCTGTTCGCTGTTTCGGCGGCAGCCTCATCAATTTCTATTCCGTCTATCCTTGCAACGGCAAAACGCTGTGCCAGCATCAGCGCAATCACGCCCGTGCCGGTGCCAATATCTACAATACTTTGCGGGTTATTGGCTTCGGCCAAAGCACCAAGTAATACGCCATCGGTATTTATCTTCATGGCGCAACCGCTTTGGTTTACATCAAACTGTTTAAATTTAAATATATCCATTGTGGCTTATTTAGCACCAAACAACCCATATTTAAGGATACAGAAAATAGCGCGCACTCCGTCTTTCCACCCTATTTTCTTGCCATCGTCATAGGTACGGCCATAATAAGATATACCCACTTCGTAGATGCGTATTTTAGGTATGCGTGCAACTTTCTGAGTTACTTCCGGCTCAAAACCAAAGCGCTGTTCCTTTAGCTCTATAGCTTGTATAAGCTTGGTATCAAATAACTTATAACAGGTTTCCATATCGGTAAGGTTAAGATTGCTCATCATATTTGATAAAAATGTTAGCCACCTGTTACCTATTGTATGCCAAAAGAAAAGTATCCTGTGCGGGTTGCTGCCCATAAACCTGGAACC
>NZ_JAQBOI010000105.1 GCF_028288105.1 Mucilaginibacter sp.
AGGTCATCATTATATCTGCCAGCGGCAGCGGCTCGTTCAGTATATTCCCTAACCCGGCTTCTAACGTTATACAGTTTAGCCTGGATCAAAAACCAAAATATCCGGTTAGTTTGAGGATATTTAACACTATGGGCATCTTAATGAAAAACAGTACCTTTACATCAACTACAGGGCAACAGGATATTTCTTCCCTAACACCCGGTAATTATACTTTCGAACTAACCGAGCTTAACAGTAAAAAATTATTATTTACCGCTAAGTTTATCAAAATTTAAGCATGTTCATAAAACGTAGTTTATATTTACTTATTTTAACATTAATACTAAGTGTTAGCACAGCTTTTGCTCAGGTTGATGAGCCTGTACCATGCCCAGGTGGCCCTGATGATCCAGGGTGGACACCCGACGGCTGCTATTTACCGCTTGATACCTGGGTATATGCTTTAGTTATTGCTGCCGTTATATTTGGCGCTTATAAATTACATCAAAAACAAAAGGCACTTACTGTATAATTTTATACTTACACATATAATAAAAAAGGGGATGCAAATTGCATCCCCTTTTTTATGGCTTATTATATTTTTATGATTTTCGTACAGGTGTTAACTGTAACTGCTTAATTATACCTTCAACCACTTTAGGGATATCCCGCATAGTTTGTTTAGGGTTATGTAATTCGCCAACGCCATAACCACGCCACACTACCTGTTGGGTTCTGCTATCTATCAGGTCAATTATAATTGTACCTTCTTTATAATGTACTTTTTGGGCATAGCCGCCACCCCAGCCACCATAACCCCAAGGACCACCCCAGCCCCAACCGTAACCATATCCCCAAGGGCGATACCAACCACCACCATAACCCCAGCCGCCATAAAAACCGCCGTAGTAGGGTGAATAGAATTCTGTTTTAGTGCCGCGCCCGGTTACTGTAGCATAACGTACCAGCAAATCGGGGTTTTGCTGTTCAAGGGCAAGCCCTTTGTTTATTAAAGCTTGTTTTGTTGCTTCCTGCAATTTGCCATTACCAATCTCATCAAGCGGGCGCCATTGTTTGTTAGGATTTCTTTGCTGGGCGGCCCAGGCAAATGTGCGATAAGCACTTAAGTTGGTTTTATTTGCTGCAGCTGTATAGTAATTGTAGCTGCTGCAAGCCGACAGTATCGATACAAACGTTACCGCCAGCATTAAATAGATGTTTTTTTTCATCGCCTCACCATATTATTTATATGTCTTAGACTTATTAGTGTGCAAAGGTTTAATCACTTTCACAGTAAATCAAAAATAAAAAAATCAACCATATTTATTGCACCCTAAAGCAAGTGATTATGAGTTCCAAACATCCCTTTTTCGGCCTATAAATGGGCGAAAAAGGGCGCTTTTAGGTCAAATATTTACCTACAATTGGCATACGCCTGCCCATACCAAACGCTTTAGGCGATACCCGCAATATTGGCGGGGTTTGGTAGCGCTTATGCTCGGCCAGGTTAACCAATCGCAGCACCTTGCGCACAACTTCGTCAGCAAAACCCTGCTTAATTATTTCTGCCGATGAACGGCGATGTTCTATATACTGCACTAATATAGCATCCAATATATCATATTCGGGCAGCGAGTCGGTATCTTTTTGATCGGGCCTTAACTCTGCAGATGGTGGTTTAACAATGGTATTCTCCGGTATTATCTCGCGGTCGCGGTTTATGTATCGGGCCAGTTGAAAAACCTGTGTTTTAAACACATCGCCAATAACAGAAATACCGCCGCACATATCGCCGTAAAGCGTTCCATAACCTACCGCAGCTTCGCTTTTGTTTGATGTATTAAGCAGGATGTAGCCAAATTTATTGCACATAGCCATAAGCAATACTGCCCTGCTACGCGATTGTATATTTTCTTCAGCAATATTAAAAGGCAAGCCTGCAAACTGCGGGTGTAACGCGCTTTCAAAAGCATCGGTTATTTTTTCGATAGCAACGGTTTCAGATTTGCAACCCAGGTTTTTCACCAGATCTTCGGCATCCATAAGGGAGTGATCGCTGGAGAATTTTGACGGCAGCAGTACAGCCATTACATACTCAGCCCCAAGCGCTTCGGCCGCCAATGCGCATACAACGGCAGAATCTATCCCACCGGATAGCCCTAAAATGGCCTGCTTAAACCCTGATTTATAAAAGTAATCCCGTATGCCCAATATCAACCCATGGTAAATTTGCTCAATATCGCTTTCACGTTTAACCATTAGGGTTGTTGGGTGTTCAAATGTAATACCCCCATCATCGGTTAAGGTATAGTAAGCGGTATTCTCTGTAAAATACGGCATCTCATCAGCAAGTTTACCGGTATTATCAAACACTAAAGATCCACCGTCAAATATCAGTTCGGTTTGCGCGCCAATATGGTTCACGTATAAAAGCGGCAAATTATATCTGCGAGCATTATCGCTCAAAATGGCAATACGCTCTTCATCATGATTATAAGCAAACGGCGATGCGGCAATATTGATCATCACATCGGGGTTTTGCTTTATCAGTGTATCCATTGGGCGGGTAACGTACAGCGGGTTCTCAATAGTATTCCATAGGTCCTCGCATATAGTTAGTGCTATACGTTTGCCTTTAAAATCGATACAGTTAAACTGTGTAGAAGGCTCAAAGTAGCGATACTCGTCAAAAATATCATAGTTAGGCAAAAGCGCTTTGTTCACAACAGCCTTTACTTCACCATTCTCAATAAAATAAGCAGAATTATTAAGATCCTTTCCTTCGGGGTTATTGTTTGGTGTTGGCAAGCCAATGATGCAGGCAATATCAATACACTCAACAGCTATTTTTTTAGCGGCAGCATCGCACAGGCTAATAAACTCGTTAAATTCCAAAAAATCACGGGCAGGATATCCACAAACACATAGCTCGGCAAAAACAACCAGGTCGGCCCCTTTTTGCTTTGCTTCGAGGATGCCTTCTATAATTTTATTAGTGTTAGATTCGAAGTTGCCAACGTGATAATTAAGCTGGGCTAATGCTATCTTCATAAGTTTACAATTGTTGCGCTTACGCCTTAATGCAAATAAAAAAATTATTTTTGCTAAAACGCTATTTATGATGTCTTATTCGTGTAAAACAACGCTTATCTACATAAGTTTTTTACTTTGCTTTGTGTTTACTGCCTGCAACCGCAATAAAAAGGTTGATGTAAGCAATATACCTATTGATGTTAAAATTGAACGCTTTGACCAGGATTTTGACCTGCTACGTACAAAACCACTTACACCGCAAATAGCCGCGCTGCAAAACAAGTATGGTGTGTTTTATCAGGACTTTATTGAACGTATAATAAAGATAGGTAGTACTGCCGATACCAACTATTATAAAAACCTGCATGATGTATTTGCCGGCAAAGCTTACACCGATCTAAAACATGATGTTGATGCCGCTTACCCAAACACTGATAAGCAGGATGCTGAACTAACAGATGCCTTCCGCAGGATTAAATACTATTACCCGCAAAAAAAGTTACCAAAGGTTTATGCCTACATTTCGGGCTTTCAGGCGCAAACCTCTATTGGTGATGGTTACTTTGCCATAGGGCTCGATCTTTTTTTGGGTGCTGATTCGCGGTTTTACCCGGCCCTGGTAGAAAGCTTTCCTCATTATATATCGCGCCGGTTTACACCTGATAATATTACCCCACGTGTTATGGAAGGCATTGCCCGTGAAGATATGTTCCCGGAGAGTGATCAGAATAATTCGTTATTATCAAAAATGATATATAATGGCAAGATATTATACTTTATGGATAAAACCATGCCCGATGTGGCCGATTCTATCAAAATTGGTTACACCGCACAGCAAATAAAATGGTGCGAAAATTTCAAGGCAAACATTTGGGGTTATTTTTTAGAGGAAAACCTATTATATGAAACTGACTTTCAGAAAATTCAAAAGTACCTGAATGAAGCTCCATTTACTCCTGGCCTTGGTGACAAGAACGACTCGGCCCCAAAACTGGCGGTATGGACGGGCTGGCAAATTGTTAAGCAATACATGGATAAGCATCCCAATGTTACCCTGCCCCAGCTAATGGCCGACCGGGATGCCCAAAAGATCCTGAATGAATCGAAGTATAGGCCTAAGAACGCAAGTGAGTAAAATCTTTCCCCTCTCCTTTGAGGCTGGGCTGAGGCCCATAAAAAAAGCGCTACCGAAACGATAGCGCTTTTTTATTTATAGAGTTTTTTGAGTTTACTTCAGTATAGCAAAAACTGCTTTTAAAGTAACAACTACACCTATTATTAAAATAATGTTAGCCGCTGCAGATGCATATTTAAAATCTGCAAAGCGTAAGTATACGCCTACAATACCTATAATAACAGCAATGGTTAATAAAATATAGTGTCCCTCTCCGTTAGCTTTTTGCGTTGATGATTCCATTTTACTTTTTATTTGCGACAAAAATATAAATGTTTACCGAAAATGCTATAATGTTTTTATGAATTAATCGCCTTTTCTTTCTTACTCCAACCTTGTGGCAGGTTCTCTTCAATCTCAATGTTCTCAAACTCGGCACTGGCCCTTGAGCCAACTACTTTTGCCCAGGCGGCCATCTTGGCTATACCTTCTTCCAAACTTACGTTTTTGCTATTACCAAATACGCTTGCCGCTTTAGAGTGATCGCTATGCGCGTGCATAACTTCTTTACGGGCTTCCAGGTGGGTAACCTTTGGCTGTACGCTCAGTTCTTTGGCAACGACCTGTACCAGTTCGTTAACTG
Organism: Mucilaginibacter sp.; assembly: GCF_028288105.1. Taxonomy (GTDB): domain Bacteria; phylum Bacteroidota; class Bacteroidia; order Sphingobacteriales; family Sphingobacteriaceae; genus Mucilaginibacter. The sequence continues at coordinate 4,770 of NZ_JAQBOI010000105.1, forward strand.
TATATGGCCTATCGGCACCAACATTAAATACCTCATTGTAGGCTGCCGGTACATTTACGCAATTAGCAATATGCGGGGCAACATCATCAATGTAACTGAATGCGCGGGTTTGTTCGCCATCACCAAAAATGGTCATAGGTTTTTCCTGCATTATCTGGTTCATAAAAATGCCAATAACATTGCGGTATTTATCGCCAATGTTTTGGTTTTCGCCATAAACATTATGCGGCCTGAAGATCACCGAATTTAACCCGAACATGTGTTTCGCCGCTTTCAGGTCCATCTCTACAGCATATTTTGCAACGCCATACGGGTCTTCGGGCTGTGGCACCATGCTCTCCAACATAGGTAGCTGGCCCGCGCCATAAACAGCGATAGAAGAAGTAAACACAAAGCATTTAACCTTATAAAGGATCGCCAGATTAATTAAATTAACTGATCCTATAAGGTTGTTATTGTAATTGAACCTGCGGATAAAGTGCGACAATCCTTCGGCAGCATATGCCGCCAGGTGGTACACATAATCAAATTCATGCTCGGCAAATAACTTTTTTAATAGCTCAACATCATTAATTGAACCTAAAATAAACTCAACACCTTCGGGAATGTGATCTTCAAAGCCACCGCTAAGGTCATCCAATACAACAACCTTATGCCCAAGGTTTAAACAATGTTTTGCTACATGCGAGCCTATAAAGCCGGCCCCGCCGGTTACTAATGATGTGATCATAGTTTTTATTAGTAATTCTGTTTAGTTTAAATTAAAAAGCCTGTGCACAATTTCTGTTCGTCAAATATCTCAATTTAGTATCAGTATATATTTAAACGCTATTTAACACTTTGAGGTTGTGCCATTGCCGACACTGCTTGCAAAAACCAAGCCGCGTGCGGGATCCATTGCTCCGTCCAGCGCCACTCATTACCTTCGGCTTCGGTCTTAAAATCTATTCCGGAGCCATCAGCGTTGCCATCTTTGCCGGTAATGCCGTTAGAAATGCCTCCACGCTCTGATCCATGCCCAAAACTGGAATGCATATAAGGCACATTATTTTTTCCAAAACCATAAATAAAGCAGCGATTGTAGGGGTTGCTGCCCATTATCCACGATAATTGCTGTGAAGCATACGCACCAAGTGTTGACTTAATTCCCCAGCTACTTTGTGCCGGGTAAACCAGCCGGCCGCCAATAATAGCCGCCGTAACCAACGACCCCAGGCGGGCATTTTCGCCCTGCCACCACCATCCGGTTTCATTTTCATGCGGAATAAAAAACCCATCTTTTACCTTTCCTTTAAACATAAAGCTCTGGCGTGCGTAGCCAAATGGATTGCTTACTTTATTGGTTACCGCAAGGTTATAATCTAATGCTTGTTTTATAGTTTTTAGTGCTGCCCCGCGATGGATTTCGTCTTTTTCCTTATCCAGATAGCGCGACAATGCTACTATCGGTAAACCGGCATCAGAAGCATGCCAGTAAGGGCGGCCCGCATCATTAGCTATGAAGTAACCTGCAGTGCTCGTCCTTTTTGAAAGGTTATCGGCACGTTTCCTTGCCTCATCCCTGTACAGGTCATCACTTGTAGCTATCCAAAGTTCGGTAGCAGCCATTAGCGCGCAATAATCATCTATAATGTTCTCTTTGCCGTCATCATCGTATTTGGTGTTGTTTTCCAGCAGGTGGGCAAAGGCGCGTTTGGCGCCGTCCAGGTATTGCTGTGAGGTAAAGTCGCCATCTTTTTTCCATTGAGATACGCGGGCCAAAGCCGCGATAGCCATACCTCCGCCCTCCCGAAATGCACATTGGTATTGATTAGTGGTAACACTGTTGGCCAACAATCCCACTATCCGGCGTGCATTGGGGTCTTTATCAAAATAACTAAACACGGTCATATAAAAATAATCATCCGCAGATAACGACCGCAATATATAATCAGCGCCATACAAAGCTTCAGCATCTAACGAATCTTTGAGTTTCCATTTGTTAAGCAGATCCGGGATAGCTTCGGATGCGCTCAGCATTGACCATGTAACAAGCGGTATTTGCTGTGGCGACATGTAGTTGGCATAAGCCAGGTGCGAAAAATATTTACTTACATCGCCAGATGCATCGCACCAACCGCCGCGCATATCAACAGTTTTATCACTGCCGAATAATTGCATTTTAGCATCGGCGGCTAACTCTTGCGGGGTATTGGCCCGCTGTTTATTATAATAGTGAATAATAGCCGAAAGCGTTTGTTTAGCCAAAGCGTTCTCGCCAATCTCGAAAGCATATGAAGTATAAACTTTGCCGGCAACTTTTATCCTTAAGCGGTACTTACCTGCTTTTGTGAACGCTGAAAAATCTGCACGATAAAATATCTTGCCCGGCACCCACTCTGTCATTGCCTGTGGATTAGTTAACAAACTTGTAAAGGCAGGTTTACCGGCAGCATCAATCAAACTAAAAGTGAGCTTACTGGTGGCTTTACCATCCAATTGCACAACCGCAATTTTAGGTGCGCCACTGTCAAATGCTATTTGGTTTACATAGATAACCGGCTTTGCAAATACAGTACATGAGCACATTAAAAGCCCAATGAACAGGAAATACCTGTAAACTTTATTCATTTTATTATGATTGATTAATAAGTGCTTATTGGCGGCAATATATTTGTGTAACAAGTTATTGCGCCCTAAAAATAAGCTATTTTACTAATCAATCAATTTTTTATCGCCCATACAGAAAGCGAGCCCGGCCTTACAAAAAACGCTGCCCAGCCATCTTCATTAATGGTGATCTCGGCATCGTGCTTACCCAGGTAATCAACAAATACTTTACCGGCATGGCGCTGGCCTATTTCCATGTTTTTGCTCCCCTCGTCGCCATTGGATATTACTATAGCACAACCCGAATTTTGGTGCTCGTCGTCACCCTCACGCGTCCAACCAATGCAGTTGGCATGGTCAAAGTAGTCGCGTTGTTCCCCATAGGTTATGTATTTGCGAATGTGCAGCAGGCTTTCCAATTCTACAACCGGGGCTAATATTATTTCGTGGTCGTTGCCATCATCACCTTTGTCGGTATATTTCGATCCATACAGATCTGGATAGAATACGCACGGGTACCCATTTTCGCGCAGCAAAATAAGCGCGTAACCTATTGGCTTAAACCAATGATCAACAGGTTGGGTTAACGATTGTAAAGGTTGGGTATCATGGTTTTCTACTAATGTAACCGCCTTATCGGGGTTGGCTGCCACCAGCGTGTTATCAAATATTTTAGTAAGATCATAGTTATTGCCTTGTACCGACGCCTCATGCAAATTATTATGCAGTGGTGCATCAAACAGCGACATGCGGCCGGCTGTAGCTTCAATATATTCTTGCAGTAAAGCTACATCGTAACTCCAATACTCGCCCACCGTAAACAATTCTTGCCCCGTTTCGCCGCGCATGTGATCAAGCCAATCGCTATAAAAATCAAAAGAGATATGTTTAATTGCATCCAGGCGCATACCATTAAAACCAACCGTATCGTAATACCATTTACCCCAACGTTTCAGTTCGTCGCGTACAGCCGGGTTGCGTGTATCAATATCATCCAGCATCAGGTAATCAAAATTACCGTTCTCATCACCTATAACATCTTCCCAAGCGTCGCCATATTGGTTTTGGATACTGAATATAGCGGTTTCCTGCTTACTGTTATCATAATCTACCCCGCTAAAGCATTGCCAATCCCACACAAACTGCGAGTACTTGCCCTGCCTGCCTGGAAAAGTAAACTTGGTGAATGCTTCTATTTCGTAAGGTTCGCTTATAAACTCGTTGCGATCTTCGGGGTTAACCTTTCTAACTATAATTTTCTCGGCCTCATCGGCACCGCCCATATGGTTTAACACCACATCAACATATACATTTAAGCCGGCGTTTTGGGCAACCTGCACAGCATCTAATAATTGCTGCCTTGTACCGTATTTGGTACGTACTGACCCTTTTTGGTCAAATTCGCCCAGGTCATAAATATCATAAACGTCATAACCAACCGAATATCCACCTGCTGCGCCTTTGTGTGCAGGCGGCAGCCACACTGCATCAATACCGATACTCTTCAACTTGCCCGATTCATTTTTTAAATGCTCCCAAAGGCTACCATCGCCGGGATAATACCATTCAAAAAACTGTAGCATCGTAAAATTTTCCATGTATAATATAATATCACCGTACAACCTAAATACATGATATAAGTTTGGAGGGTATAAAAAACTGTTATCCGCGTCTAAGAAATACTTTTTAAGATGAAGTTAAGTTTGTTTAACTTGCTATTATGAACCCCGGTATATTTATATATCATGAATTTTTGCGGAATTTTCTACTCCCGCTGCCCGGAGTTACCGAAAAGATGTGTTTTGGCACACCCGCTTTTTATGTAAAAAAGAAAATATTTACCCGCATAAAAGAGGATGGCGAAAACCTTGTTTTAGGCACCCTTGAACGCGATAAATGGATGCAGGCCAAACCTGAAGTATACCATATTACCGACCATTACCGCAATTATGATTATATGCTGGTGCGCCTGGATAAAGTTAACCCAGAAGAACTGAAAGGGCTTTTAATTACCGCATGGAGGAACAGGGCTACCAGTAAGCTAATAAGTGAGTACGAGAATAACCTGTAACAATTTCACCCCTTTTGGCATCATAGTTGCAATATTTGGGTATAAACATTTACTAAAACACTAATCATCATGGGCTTATTAAAATTTATAGCAGTTGGCGCAGCCATTGGATATGGGATCAACTACATTACAAAAAAAGGCCCTAACGGCCGTTCCATTCTTGACGATATTACCGAGGACGCACCGGGATGGTTTGATAAGGCTAAAACCTATGCAACCGAAAAGGTAGAAAAGGTAGTGCAACAGGCAAAGCCAGATGGCGGATACCAATCCGGCCAGTAATATTATCTATAATGTAGTACAAAAGCCATCCCATTAAATGGGATGGCTTTTGTTTTTTAACCTTATTTATCGCCGTTGTTCTTTTTATTAATTTAAAGTGGGCAAAAGTACTGTTTGAATTTATTAAATTGCAGTGATTCTGGCTTATGAGTTCTAAATTTGAACCCTTACCATATATACCGTTACCATATTCCCTAAACTTAAAGCGATGAGCACCGAAAACAACCCTACTACCGATCCTGATGGAACTATCCCTGTTTCTACTGCACGCGAATGGACAGCAAACTGGCGCACTTATATTAGCACCTCTGGCCAGGATTTTGTCACCCGTTCATTTTTAATACCAATTGTCGATTTTCAAAACATCCTGGCGTATAACCCTGATGCTGAAAATGTGAAAGCCTTTATAGGGCTTACGTCGGCAACAGACCCCCTTACTGCAAAATTGATATTGGTGCCTGTTGGCGAGAATGAAGAAGTGCTTGTTCTACCTATTTATGGATCAGGGATGGGAGAAGTTACCAGTAATGTTTATGACCTTACTACAGCATGCCCACCAACATGCACTCCGGTATCAACAGGAGACACATTAGACACAGACGCTTAATTTTATTTTTATTCCCTTTATGTTTATAAGCTTTGATATATTTAAGGCTTATAAACATATTAATGTATAACTTTTACCTTATATACTCATATTATATAGTACCGGCAACTATACTCATTCCAGTTTTTATAGCAATTCTAAATTATCAGGTTCTTCCTAAACCCCTTAAAATTATATTTTGGTTCCTGATATTTTCAGGCACGCTAAACCTGGTCAATTTAATTGCCATAAAACATGGGTACAACAGTATAGCGCTGATTAACATATACACTATTTTCGAGTTTATATTTCTTGCCCTTTTTTACAGTGAGTTTTTTGAGAAGCGGGGACGAAGGGTTATTGCTGTATTAATGGCTGTTTTTACAATTGTATGCGTTATTAATTACTTCTTTATTCAAAATAAAATCGAATTTAATACATACACAAGGCCGTTAGGCGCCATTATGTTGATTGTGTTTAGTATGTTGTTTATTTTAAAGCAAACCAACGATGAAGAAAGCTGGACAGATAACAAGTATAACTGGATCAATGCCGGTATTTTACTATACTTTGCCAGCTGCTTGTTCATGTTTATTTTCTCAAACTACCTGCTTAGTGCAAGCCAGGCGGTTAACCGGCTTGTTTGGAGCATACACGATACTATACTAATATTTGAATACATTTTATTTGCCGTAGGATTTAATAAATGCAAAACACAACAGACAATATCTATATATTAGTGCTTTTAGGGATGGCGGGGACCTTTTTATTGGTCGTGTCATTCATTTTCTTCTCGGTGCGTAACCAAAATAAATTATTAAAACAGCGCCAGAAATTCCAACAAGCCCAAATTGAACATCAAAAAGAACTGCTGGGTGCTATTATCGAATCGCAGGAAGCAGAACGTAAACGCATTGGGCAAGATCTTCATGACGATGTAGGCACTACCATATCTGGCTTAAGGTTACTTATTGAAATGTTTAAACCTACCGGCGGTGAGGATAAAAATCATCAGGATTTTACACAATCTACCAAAACTATAATAGATAAGATAGTTAAAGATGTACGTAATATTTCACATAACCTATCGCCAACAACATTAAGGTATTATGGCCTGGCTGCCGCAATAACTGAGCATTGTACTATAATCAATCAATCGGGCAAGTTAGAAATAACACTTGTTAACAATGCCAAACAGATATTAGAGCAACTACCATTATCTACATCTACAGCACTTTACAGGGTTTTAGAAGAACTGCTGAATAATACCATAAAACATTCGGGCGCAAGCAAAGCAAACATAGATCTAAGAACCGAAAACGATCATATATATATAGATTATGCCGATAACGGTAAGGGTTTACCTGCAAATATAGAGCTGGTTAAAAAAGGCATGGGGATGCAAAATATTGAAAGCCGGTTGCTTAATATTAATGCCACTTATACGCTTGATCCATATTCGGGTAAGGGTTTTTGTATAAAAATTGAATGCCCGATAGCTAAACCTTAAAATGAAAGAAATTAATATTGCCATAGTTGATGATCAAAATCTTTTTAGACAAAGCCTGGCATTACTTGTTAATTTTACCGAGAATTTTAAACTGGTTGCAGAATGCGCGAGTGGGCAGGCTTTTATTGATACACTTAAAGTTTTTAGTCTTGATATAGATGTTGCTATCATAGATATGGATATGCCGGGCATGAATGGCATAGAACTGAACAAGTATTTGCATATGCACTACCCCAATATTAAAGTGATCATACTAACAGTGCATGCAAATGAAATGCTGATAACACAAATGATAAACGCCGGGGCAGCATCGTACCTTGTAAAAAACTGTGATAAAGGTGAATTACTTTTAACTATTAACCACGTATACAAAAGCGGTTTCTATTTTAATGCCGATGTGATACAGGCCTTGCGGAATAGTTCAAACCATCGCCCCGCAATGCAAGACACTTTAAATGGTTTACCAATATCATTAACCAAACGCGAACAACAGGTACTAAAGTTAATATGCAAAGAACTAAATAACGCCGAAATTGCTGCCGAACTTTTTTTAAGCGTACGCACCGTTGAGGGCCACCGCAACAGTTTGATAAATAAAGTTAAATGCCGAAATATAGCAGGATTAGTACTTTTCGCTATAAAATATCACCTTTTAGAGGCCACTTTATAAAACCACGTATAACTACGTGATTTTAAAATCGCGTAGTTATACGTGCCCTCTCATTAACAGATACTTATAATTAAAAAATTAACCAACATTTAATTATACAGCCAAAAAAATTGAATTATAGTGTTTTTGTTTAACCTTTAAACAAAATATGATTCTGTAGTACAAATCGAATGATTTTTTGTAGTAAAAGAATAACTATATTTACATATTAATTAAAACAATCTGAAAAGATTTTTAAGAATGGATATAGTATTTATTAGCAACCAAATAAAATACGACATTTTAAATATTTGCGGCTTATCGGTTGATAATTCATATAACCTATTGACCAACACCACTTTAAATTCAATAGGCTATGATAAGGATGAAGAACTATGCAGAAAACTTGAAGAAAAATTGCGCATAGTTGCAGAAGAATATAATACAGGAAAACGCGTGGTGAAAGGTGATGTATCAAAAAATTTAACTGTGCGTCAATGCATTCAATTAGTTATTGCTTAACACCTATTAACAAATACATATAGAATACTCAAACCTACAACCTCTTTACAAAAGCAAACGGCGTTTACAATGTAAACGCCGTTTGCTTTTGTAAAGAGGTTAAAACTTTATCACAATTTTCCCGCGGGTTCTGCCGGTTTCCACTGCGGTATGGGCCTCTTTTAGCTGGTCAAAAGTAAAAATCTGCGAAACCTCTGCCTTCAGCTTTCCTGTTTCCATCCAACCGGCAATCTGCTTCATATCTTCGCCACTACTTACCACCATTTGAAAAATGGCCTCAACCTGCCTGTCGTTTGCCTGCGCCTTTATCTCGTCTAATAAAGCACCAGAGGGAAGCGATACAATTTTACCACCCGCCTTTACAGTTTGTATAGAACGCCGCAAAGTATCGCCCCCTAAGGCATCCAAAACAAAATCGAGGTTGCTTATTGCGTTCTCAAATGGTTGTTTTGTGTAATCAATAACATTATCGGCGCCAAGTGCCTTAACAAAATCTATATTTTTTGCCGATGTTGTTGCAGTTACATGGGCGCCAATAATTTTTGCCATTTGAACCGCAAAGTGGCCCACACCACCTGCACCGGCCTGTATTAATATACGGTCACCTGCTTTTACATAGTTGCGCAAAATTTGGTAGGCGGTTAATGCAGCCAGTGTTGCAGCTGCGGCTTCTTCGTGCGAAATATTTGCCGGCTTTTTTGCTATTTGGCTGACTGGTGCACTTACATATTCTGCGTATGCCTTACCGTGCCCCGGGAAATTTATCATTCCAAATATTTCATCACCAGGTTTAAACTGGCTTACACTTTCGCCCACCGATTCTACAACACCTGATACATCCCACCCAATTATTATTGGCGAATAATTCTCTTTAAACTCATTATACAGGCTTTTACCAATACGGGTTTTGATATCAACGGGGTTAATCGATATCGCTTTTGATTTTATTACAACCTCGTTAGCTGATGCAACCGGTTTATCTATTTCAACCATCTGAAGCTGATCTACAGACCCAGCTTCCTTTAATTCATATGCTTTCATAATTTATACTATAAATTTTATAGTTGCAAAACTATTTATAGTAGTATAACTTTGCAATAACTATCCAAAAGGATAGCATATGTTTATGACAATTGATACAGAAACCGAATTATATAAGATAGACGATAAGCTATATCCCTGCAGTACCAGCATAACAATGGATTTTGTTGGCGGCAAATGGAAAATGGTTATATTATACTATTTAAGAAATGGCAAAAAGCGCTATAACGAACTTAGAAAGCTGATGCCAATGGTTACCGAGCGAACACTTAGCCTACAATTAAAGCAACTGGAAGAGGATGGCCTTATTAATAGGGTGGTATTTACAACCAAGCCACCATTAAAAGTAGAATACTCCTTAACAAAATTTGGAGAAACATTAGTGCCCTTATTGCATGCGGTGGCCGACTGGGGTAGGAACCTTGCAACTGAACGTGCCGAAGTCGTTAAAATTAAAATGAAATAGCAAAAGGGAGTGATTTTAATGTTCAAACGCAGGTAAACTATAAACTGTCTGATCAATGGAATTTTATAACGAACCGGGCTGGGCCCCTCAAACCAAGCCAATTTATGGGCAGCTTACAAGTTTATAGCAGGTGCATTAAAGAATTTTGGGTTAGGCATGGGCGGAAATTATGCCGGCGAGTATAAGGTAATTGATAACAGCACGGTAGGCGTATTTACCTTGCCAAGTTATACTTTACAGCAGCATCTTTTATAACAGCAGTCACTATAGGGTTAATTTTAACTTAAACAATATTACTAATAAACAATATTATATTGGATACTGGTCTATAAACCCACAAATGCTCAGAAACTTCAATTTAAGTTTAGCTTATAAGTTTTAAAGCCCTCTACATCTTTCCACGTTAAATAATGTTAAATAACGATTTTTAAAACAGAAATTCAACAATAACACGTTAACATAGCAGGATTTAAAAATGTATAAAACTGGATATTAATAAGTTTTCAAAAAATTTAGCTGTCATGTGCACATTTGCATAATAAATTAACAAACAATTAAACATTTGTTAACCGGAATGTTGTATAATTGCAAATGCAATAATTTATTGAAGTATCTATTAAAATGTTACAAATAAATTACAAAATAAATTCTTTGCATATTAAAACTTAGTGTTACTTTTACACTATTAAAAATAACAAACAAGTCTTCTCATAATTTAGGTTTATAATTGGTTAGTAAAGGCCCCTGCCCATCAGGGGCTTTACTTTTTTAAAAGATTTTTCAACGTATATAGTATAAAAATCACAACAAGCATTTGTCATTTCACAAAATTTGCTACTTTTGCCATCCCAACACGGGGGATTAGCTCAGCTGGCTAGAGCGCTTGCATGGCATGCAAGAGGTCATCGGTTCGACTCCGATATTCTCCACAGATAATTAAGCACTTACATTCACTTGTAAGTGCTTTTTTGTTTTACATCGAATACATCTCTTAGCATTACACCTTATTAACCTGCTTTATTTAGGTTTAAGTGGATACAGGTTTAGTTTTTTCCAAAGGGATTGGTTTTCCAGGGATTAGAGATATGCATGCTAATGATGAGGCTCCGATTATACATTTCCTGGCCGTAGGAGATATTGGTTAAACCATAATTGTATCTCAGGTCTACAGTGATCCTTTTCCGTTTGGTGTGAAATGTATATCCACCGCCCATTTGTATGCCTGCATCAAAGCGCTTAAAGCCTTCTTCAGATCTATTGAATGAAAGATCAGCGGATGAATCGCCAATCTTCCTGGTACCATAAAAATTATATGCGATAGAGGGCCCGGCATTGATATGAAAATCACTAAAATGAAAGCGCGCCAGCACGGGGAATTCGAATACATATAAAAGAAGCTTTGACGAGTTGGTTGTCAATGGATTGTTCGCTTTGAGTTTACCGCCTTTTGTGGTAAAATAAAACTCAGAAACCAGTGAAAACCCCGGTGTAATACCGGCTTGAAAGGACACGCCGATCTGTGCACCCAAAACGGATTTCTTATAATCCTCTAAAGCACTGTTTGAGTTCCCATAATTCAGGTTGGTACTCACTATATTCAACAACAGGTCTAAATAGGTTTTAGGTGACCGCTGCACGTCCTTTATTACTACTGAATCTGGTTGGCTTGTTTGGCAGAATGCATTGTTGCCGAGCAAAATCATACCGAGTATCAGGCTTAGTTTAAAACTTTTCTTCATATTACTTTTGTTTAAATTAATTTGAATTAATTAACTTAACCAAAAGTAAATGAATGCGTTAGGCCTTACAATTGCGTTATGCAAAGTCGGCTGAGATGTCTGCATACTCGTGTTTTTAGTCTGCCAAACAGGGAGATTAATTATGGCCGGCTGTTAATGAACTGGAAGAAAGTCTCTTTGTAGGTGTCGGAAATAGGGATCAGCTGATCGGCAATTTTTATTCGGCTGCGCTCGATGGATTCGATCTTATTTAGGGCAACCATAAACGATTTATGCACCCGGCACACTAAACCGGGAGGGATCAGTTTTTCAAACTCGCTGAAATTCTGCAAGGTCATTACTTTTTTATTTACCGTATGAATTCTCCGGTAGTCTCTCATCCCTTCAATATATACTATCTCACTCAGCATGATCTTCTCTAACCGGTTTTCCGTCCTTACAAAAATAAATTCCGGCTGGGGATCGGAAGCGCGATGAACAATATTTTCCTGGGCTTTATTTACGGCTTGCAAAAAACGATTAAAAGTAAATGGTTTTAAAAGGTAGTCGGTTATCTGCAGGTCGTAGCCCTTTATCGCATATTCCTGGTAGGCCGTTGTGATGATCACCTGGCTGCTTATTTTTGAACTTTCCAGCAATTCGATGCCAGATAGTTCATCCATATTAATATCCAAAAACAGCAGGTCTACTTTGTTGTTATTCAGATAAGCAAGCCCGGTAAGCGCGTTATCAAACGTAGCACATAGCTGCAAAAAGGGCACTTTATTGGCAAAATCCTTAGTTTTTTCCAGCGCAAGGGGCTCATCTTCAATGATGATACAGGTATATTTATTCATTGGGAATGGTTAAGTTAACGCTGTATAGTTCATTAGTTTTATGCACTTCCAGACAGTGTTTTCCGCCGTAGATCAGGTTCAGCCGCTTTTTAATCAATTCATCACCCAAACCACTGTCAGTTTGCTGAAGAGCCAGCTTTCTTGAATCAAATTTATTTTCGCAGACTAGTTGTACGGTTTCATCTGTTATGATGATATTGACTGTGATCGCATTAACCAGCTTCTTATTATTCGTGTGCTTAAAGGCATTTTCAATAAAAGGAATAAACACCATTGGGGCGATATGTTTGTGGCCAATAACCCCGGTTATAGCAAAGTGCACGTAATTGACGTTCGCTGTTCTTATTTTTTGCAGTTCGATATATTTTTCGATGTATTCGATTTCCTTGGAAAGGAAAATCTGATCGGTCTTTGTTTCATAGAGAATAAACCGCATAATGTCCGACAGCTTATTCAGGTAGTTTGAAGCTTTAACGGCATCTTTTAAAATGAGGGCGTCAATGTTATTTATGGTGTTAAATAAAAGATGCGGGTCAAGCTGGGATTTTATTAACGCCATTTCCATTTCATAATTCTTTTCTTTTAAGCTCACTTTCAGTTTAATCTCATTAAACCAGGTTATAAATCCCTTGATAACCAATGCCGCTGTCCCGCAGATTAACCCAATAAGGGTCATAACCATGATTACTCTGACAGCGGTAGACCTGCCGTTTTTGCCGCCCTCATCCATATCCATCACGTGCCCAGACTCTATGAGATACCTGTGCAGAATGTAAGCAACCAGCGCTGTCCCTGCAGACATCAGCAGGGCATAAATTATAGCCAGAAAAAACTTTTCCTGTTGAAGATATTTAGGAAACAGTATAAAATAGAATAGATAAAAGGAAATGACGGAAGGGACAAAGGCAAAAAGGAAAATGTTTTTAAAAGCATTCACCACCCGGAATTCCGGGTCACTGATACTGGGATTATTCCGATAATATACACCCAACATAATTGCTATCAGGATGATGTAACAGGCCCAAAAGCCAATGTGTAATGAAACAACGAATGACTTTTTCATGATTCACAAATTTCCAACTGATATGAATCAAAGGTGTCTCTTTATTTCGGCTTTGCAGCAAATGATATGCAAACAGGCCAAATATGTCTGCGAAATGAGCGAAATTCTACCTAACATCAGTATGGTTTGATGATTTGCCCGGTATTTGCGCCGAAAAGGCTTTTGCGAAAGCCATATTCTAGTTGTTTCATGGTCACGGGAATATCGCCAGGGAAAAAATCAAAGTATTGTGGAGAATCTTCTATAACTGTAGGGCTTACCGCGTTAATGCGAACACCATTTTCCAGTTCAATCGCCGCGGCGCGCACAAATGCCTCCACTGCCCCGTTGGCCGCTGACGCGTTAGCAAATTTCAAAACCGGTTCATGTGTCAAAGCGCCGGTAATGAGTGTAAATGAACCTTTCGGGTTGATATAGCGCTGGCCAATAAGCACCAGGTTGACCTGCCCCATTAATTTACCGTCAATACCTATCCGAAACTCCTTATCGGTCATGTTTTTCCAGGGGCCAACATAAGAAGGCCCTGCCGTACAGATCAGTGCATCAAACGATCCTGCTTGCTTAAACATCTTTTCTATTGATTCTGGCGAGGTAATATCAGCCTGAATGTCTCCGCCCCTGGCCCCGACTTTGATGATTTCATTGTCTTTTTCCAAAGCACTCACTAAGTGTTTACCCATGGTGCCGGTTGCACCTACGATGATAATTTTCATTTTTAAGAACTTTATATTTATAATAATTTATTGTGTTAAGCCGGCGTGTTGATATCTGCTCGCTTAAAATTTTTCAGCAATTATTTGTCTGCTTACAGTTATACCAGTTGTTGTCCCTGATGCTACTGCGTTGGCAACTGTGCGCATTCGTGTTGAATTATCACCGCAAGCAAAAACACCCTTCACAGTCGTTTCCTGAAATTGATCAACTTTTATATAACCTTCCTCGGTTAATTCGCAACCCAGGTATTCACCGATCTGGCAATGCTGCTCAAAGGGGACGCGTGTATATATCGCCTTCAGGGCAGCTGCAGTGCCATCCTTAAAAACGAGCCTTTGAAGATGCCCATTGAAATGTTCCAGCCTTTCAACTTCCTTTGTTACTATTTGTATCTGATGTTTTTCCAAATTTGCAGCTTGCTCGGGAGTGAGTGTTGAAGGTCCGTCGGTAAACAGTGTTAAAGCATTGGTCCAGTTTGAAATAAGCCCGGCTAATTCATAACCAATTTCGCCATTGCCGAGAATACCGGTTTTTTCATCGCGTACTTCGTAGCCATGACAAAAAGGACAATGAAGCACCGAAATGCCCCAGCACGCTGCAATCCCCTCCGGGGCAGGCAGCTTATCGCTGATACCTGTTGCAAAGATCAGCTTGTGGGCGCGAAATGTTTCGCCCGATGCTACTTGAATTTCAAAAACATTTTCAGTTTTGATTCCCTTTATGGCTAAACCGTTGAAAAACTCTACCGTGTTATACTGTTCTACCTGTTGTTTGGCAATAGCTGAGATTTCGGCAGGAGTATTGCCATCCTGTGTAAGGAAGTTATGCGAATAGGGTGTTTGCTGGTTACAAGGTTTTCCGCTATCAATAATAAGTACCTTTCGCAATGCCCTGCCCAAAGCCATGCCTGCGGCAAGCCCTGCATAACTTCCGCCGATAATAATTACATCAAATTGTTTATGATCTGTCATGCTGTTATCTTTTGAGTTTTAAAAAAAATGATAAATGAATATTGTTATTGTGTTTTGCCATTTTTAGGTGAAATCCGACTGATGATAAAATTCACCAAAGGCAAGCCGGCAAAAACGATCCAGGGAACTAAAGCAATGGTTAATAATAAGGTGCGCTGATACAAGGGCAAAACAGCTAATGGCTGGCCGAACAGGTAAAGCAATAGGGTGATGGACGGATAGATCACTACCCAGATTTTTATTGATGCGGTTAACTTAGCTTTTGTTTTCATGTCTTAAAAAGTACTTTTTAGCAAATCACATTGCTTCTACAAAAGTAATTTCAGCGGTAATTGAGGGATAGGACAAAAATGTGGTTATATAGGATTTATCCGAAGTTGTTTCTAAACGCCTCTGGCGAATACCCGGTGTGCTTTTTGAAGAACCTGATAAAATAGGAAACGTCTTCGTACCCCAGGCGATAGGCTGTTTGATTGATCTGATTAGATGTTGCCAGCAGGCATCTTTTAGCTTCCAGGATGATGTGTTCGGTAATCAATTCTGCACAGGTTTTACCCAGTGCAGCCTTTGCCATTGCGTTAAGTTGATAAGCGGACAGA
Organism: Mucilaginibacter sp.; assembly: GCF_028288105.1. Lineage (GTDB taxonomy): Bacteria > Bacteroidota > Bacteroidia > Sphingobacteriales > Sphingobacteriaceae > Mucilaginibacter. The sequence continues at coordinate 20,408 of NZ_JAQBOI010000105.1, forward strand.
TGCAGCATTGCAGCATATTGAGCTACTTGCTTATGGGTAAAAACATGGGTCTCTAACAGCCCTAAAAACTTTTCAAGCCGTTCCTGCATATAAAGACTGGCCTGATCGGAAGGACTACTGCCTTGTTGCCGGGCAAGCTCGATAAAGAATATATTCATATTAGCTTTGATAACCTCTTCAAATCTTTCTTTTTTTTCCGCATATTCCTGAAAGATATAAGTCAATATGGAGCGCAGTTTTAGGAAATCGGTAGCTGTAAGCTGATAATGGTTGATCTGACTGGTTTTACGTAATAGCTGACTGAATATTTTGTCTTGCAGAGAATAAAATTCAGCTTTAAACTGCATCAAATAGCCCGTACTTTCCGCTTTTAGCACGAGCTGGTGTACCTGGCCCGGACGCATGAAGAAAACGGAATTGTCGCCGATAGTGTAGGGTGTGAAGTCTATCTCATGATCACCGGTCGCATTTTTTAAAGCAAGAATATAAAAGAAATCATGCCGGTGAAGTTCCTGTACCATATCTTTCCCGGCAAGTAAACCAGAAATATCGCGAATACTGAAGCTTTCAGAAAGATCCGGCTCTTTTTGGCTTGTATGAATATGCCTGATCGGGATTCTTTCCATTTTAACTTAATTGTTATATAAGCATAGATTCAGTCAAATGTAATTACATTTTGAGGAAACATTCAGTTAATGAAATAGAGGGGCTTACTTTAAGGATAGTAGGTTCATATTTTCTTTGGGAGAAGCGCTATCTCGAATGAGATACTGCAAAAACCGCGTATAGCTTTACTTACATTATTACATTAAAATAACTATATAATTCAAGCACATTATTAGCTTAGCCGCTGTTCAACACAATGAACAACGCAAATGACCAAAGCTTATAAATTATACACCGGCGCTGATGGGCACTCGCATATACAAACCGGCACAGTTACCGAGGGTATATTTAGCCAGGTATCATCTATCAGATTCCAGGAATCGCCACCACACTCGTTTTACGATTGGCACAATGCCCCTGCCGAGCAATATGTAATCACCTTATCGGGCACGGTGGAATTTGAAACCCGCCCCGGCGAAACATTTATTATAAAACCCGGCGACTTATTAATTGCTATGGACACCACAGGCAGCGCCCACAAATGGCGATTAATTGACGAAGAGCCGTGGAAGCGTATCTACGTAGTATTTGACCCATCGCAACAAGTAAACTTTATACCAGACGAAAATCTGGAATTGTAGATAAGGTTGATATAAATGTTTCGTGAAAACTTTTCTTTTCAGGTTGCAGTATTATTGATGCAGCCTAACCGCGCAAAATAGAACAGCACACTGTCTGAAAATGGACACTTCTTTTCAATATCGTTAAATAAGCTGACTACTCTTTACAACACGCCGTACTGCTTTTTTATACAACAAGTACATTATACCATCGTCAAAAAAGATATAAAAACCGTATTTATAAGGTTTTTTGTTTTGAATGTAAAGATATATCATGCCTAATGTCATTTTTTTTCACGCAGATGGAAAGTTTGGCATTGAATTGGAATAGTACTTATCAAATGGAGGTTAAAATGTCAATAGACAAGAAAACTGAAAAAGCGGGCAAAGAGAAAGAGTGGGAAAACCCACAGGCACCCGAAAATACATCCGATGAACGGGACAGGGAGCAAATAGCCAGGCTGTACAAAGAAGCAAAACGCAGACATGACAACCTTAGCGAAAACCAGGAAAACGAAAACAAAGAAGACAACAAACAACAATAAAACTAAAAAACTTTAAAATATTGAATTATGAAAACTTATCAAAAACCAGCAGTAACCAAATTAGTAAACCGTTTCGATAAAGAGTTAATGAACCTTTTAATGAGCGATTTAAAAGCACTTAAACTAAAGAATACAAACCGTTTAAACGTAGCATAGTCTTCTTTAATATATCTACCAAAAACGTTACAACACTAAAAAACATCTATGAAAACCTACCAAAAACCAGCTACCGGCAAATTAGTTACCCGTTTTGATAACGAGTTAAAAAACTTATTAATGGAAGATCTTAGGTCTTTCAGAGAAAGGAATCTGTTTTCACCAAGCAACAAACAGGAAGCTGTACAACAACAGTTATCAGCTGCCTGATCGATCATATATTTCTACAATATCTACCAAAAAACATCCTTTGAGAAAAATAAGGCCCGCTATAATTAGCAGGCCTTATTTTTTGAAGCATATTTTACTATGAGTTTTGCTGTTTTAGCCGATGCGCCGGGAGTACCCATTTTTTCATCAAGCACATCATAGTCTGCCAGCATTTGCTGCCTTAGATGTTCGTTATGCAATAGGTTATTCAGTTCTTCAGTTATTTTTGCTGATGTGCAATCGTCCTGTATCAGTTCCTTTACTACCAACCTATCCATGATCAGGTTAACCAACGATATAAATTTTATTTTTATCAGCATACGGGCAATGCCAATGGTTACTGCATTGCCTTTGTATACTACTACCTGCGGCACATTAAATAAGGCAGTCTCCAGCGTAGCTGTGCCTGATGCTACAACGGCTGCCTGGGCATTGGCCAAAATATCATAAGTGGCATTAAATATAACGGGAATGACTTTATCACCCAGGTATTGATCATAGTATGCTGCATTGAACGACGGTGCACCTGCTACCACAAACTGATGATGCGGAAACTTGTGTATAGCCCCCAGCATCTCGGGCAGCAGGCGGCTTATCTCCTGCTTACGGCTACCCGGCAACAGCGCTACTACCTTTTTATCAATTAGGTTATTATTTGCAAGGAAATTGACATCGGGCTTAAAGGCATCAACCGCATCCAGCAGCGGGTTGCCAACGTAATCTATCTTCATGCCCCAACTTTTGTAAAAATCCACCTCAAAGGGCAGGATACAAAACAGGTGATCAACAATACGTTTAATTTTCAGGACACGTTTTTGGTTCCAGGCCCAAACTTTAGGGGATATATAATAGTAAACCTGTAACCCCTGTGTTTTGGCAAACTCAGCTATCTTTAAATTAAACCCGGGGAAATCTATAAGTATTAAAACATCCGGCTGATAGGCCACAATATCCTGCTTACACTTTTTAAGATTTTTAAGAATAGTATTCAGGTTGATGACCACTTCTACAAAACCCATAAAGGCCATATCGGCATAGTGCTTTACCAATGTACCACCTTCGGTTTGCATCAGGTCGCCGCCAAAAAAACGAAAGTCGGCGTCGTTGTCCAGTTCTTTTAAAGCTTTCATCAGGCTTGCTCCATGCAAATCGCCCGAAGCTTCACCGGCTACCAGGTAATACTTCATCTTTAACTATGCATTTTAAATACAAACACCAACAATGTACAGGCAAATGTAGCTATCATTATTCCGTTTGATGTTTTATCAAGATATGCTTTCGCCGAAAACCTTAACAATATCAGGTTTAACCCAATAGCTACCAGGTATGGCGCAGCTGGTTTATCTATAAAGGAATCGTCTTTTAACAACAAAGAGAACACCAACCATGCAATAGCAGGAAGTACGCAGCCATATAGTATCCCCAAAAAAAGATTATTCTTTTTAAACATTAAACGTCCAGGTATTTAAAACGGGTATAGCATGGTGGGCGGTCATATCAAACTGAACCGGCACAACAGATGCATAATTATGTTCAAGCGCCCAAACGTCGGTATCCTCGCCATTATCATTATTCTGAAAAACCCCCGTTAACCAATAGTACGGGCGTTTGTATGGGTCAAAACGCATATCAAATTCTTCGGCCCATTTGGCATTAGCCTGGCGGCATATTTTTAGGCCTTTTATTTTATCTCCTGCCGGGAAGTTAACATTTAGTACAGTACCACCCGGCAAGCCGTTGGCCAAAACCTGCAACGCAAGCTCTTTCACAAATTTTTGACAAGGATCAAAATCGGCCTGCAGTGTGTAATCATCTAACGAAAACCCTATTGATGGGATACTTTCTATAGCCCCCTCAACGGCGGCCGACATTGTACCGGAGTACAGTACATTAATAGAATTATTCAATCCGTGGTTAATGCCAGATACACACAGGTCTGGTTTTACACCTTTAAGCACGCTGTTAACAGCCAGTTTTACACAATCTACCGGGGTACCGCTGCAACTGTACATCTCAATACCTTCGTAAACATCAACCTTATCTAAACGGAGGGGTTTACCGATGGTAATGGCATGCCCCATGCCAGATTGCGGACTATCCGGCGCTACCACCACTACCCTGCCAATCTCTTTCATGGTATGCATTAAGGCTTTTATACCCGGGGCGGTTATACCATCGTCGTTCACTACTAATATGGTGGGTTGCTTAGCTTTTGTCATGGGGCAAAAATAGCTATAATTGAATTATGCTTTCTTCAGAATTGTATTAAATAATCTTATTTACACCCGGGATCTTCACCAATACCAAACCTAATAAAAAGCTTAACCCAACGGCCAGCGGGCAAATTACCAACAGCTTTAAAGCCGGATCAATAGCCCAGTTCCTTACTATTACCGATAGTGATATTACCACTAAAGGATGAAAAATATAAACCGCGAATGTGCTACGCGATAATTTACTAAGGAACGCCGATGGCTTGTTCCAACTATGTTTGCCTATGCAAAGCAGGGCTGTAATAATACTAAAGCCAACCAACTGCTCCCATACAGCATACCATAACGATTGCCAGTGTGTACCGGTATTGAACCACGCTATAGGGAAGTCCAGTATTTTCTGCACCACAAAAAATAACGGAAAACCTATAAGTACCAGGCAAAGGGCTATTGCCCGCGTCCGCTTGCCCATTTTATAGTCAGCGCTATCCAGCCATTTATTTTTTGAAGCCACTAACCCTAAAATAAACAAGGCAATATATTGCGGAAAGTACCCCAGTTGAAACCCCAGAGGCTTTAATACCCATCCTACCGGGAAAACAATGCGTACAACATAACTTATAAACCCAATACCTATAGCAAAAAACAGAATCGCAGTTACTGATGGCAAAGCTATCACCGTTTTTAAGCGGCCAACTACCATCCTGTAAAATACATAAATCAGCGTAAATATTAGCAAGGCGGCAACAAACCACAGCACACCAAAATCTATCCAGGGATGAAAACCTCCTAAATATTGCAGGTAGGTAATATCGTGCCCATCAGCCCATTTGTAAGGAATGTAGCTTAACATAGGTGACAGCACCAACGAATAAAAAACCAATGGGATGCCTAATCTAATCAAGCGATCGGTAACAAACTTTACCGGCCCCTTTTTATCGTATGATGAAGGGATGAACAATGCCGAAAGGAAAAAGAAGAACCCCATAAAAAATGCCTGGTTAACGGCCACAAATACCGTCATAGGAATTATAGCACCCGTCAATGTTGTTTTTTGCGCGTAATACCAGCCGCCCGGGGCACCATAAGTGATAAAGGTATGGTGCATTATAACCAGCACCGTGAGCACTACTTTTAAGTGGTCGATGTAATTGATTTTTGCTTTGGGTTGGATGAGTGCAGGTTGCGATTCTGAGTTAGGCATATGGTTGGGGTATGGTATAAAAATAGTGTAAATTTTAGTCTATTCCTCTTCTTGTCGTCGCAGGGTCTCACATCGTGTATTTTTGGCATAATCACCCCCTTATAATGTCCTTATCCCACCCCCAAATAATGGTGTTATGGCCATAGCTTTGTATTGTACATAATGGAAAAGATTATAAACTTATAAATGCTATGAAAGACGAAATTTTAAACCATTTTAATAAAACGACAGACGAGTTAATTGAATTACTTACTCCGCTTACCCAGGAACAACTAAATAAGGTTCCTTTTGAAAACAGCTGGACAGCGGGTCAGGTTGGCGATCATCTTTGTAAATCGTATGATGCAACTGGTGTTTTAAATGGGAATGTAAAAGCAACAGATCGCGTACCTGATGAAAAACTGGGAGAGGTAAACAAGCTGTTTTTAGATTTCAGTATAAAAATGGAATCTCCAAAAGAAATCCTCCCAACAAATGATGACATAAACAAAGGCAACCTGCTTACCTCGTTAAAAACAAGAATTGCATCTTTACGGGAGGTAATTATCAATAAAGATCTGACAAAGATCTGCCTGGATTATGCCATACCGGGCTTTGGCGAATTTACCCGTATGGAATGGATTGGCTTTATTACCGTTCATACCCAAAGGCATATCCATCAGCTAAAAAATATCAGCTCAAATATCAATTGAATATTTTATCGTCGCAGGGTCTCACATTGTGGCCCTGCGTTGCTTTGCAGGAACAAAGTAGTTAAACTCTAATTATTCATATTACGATTGCATGATATGTTTAAATGAAAATAACTTCTTAATTTGTCGATATGTATCTGCCCTTCCGTAAATATATTGACGAATATTCCGGCGACACGATGACAGACGATGAGTTTGCATTGGTGAAGGCGGCATTTACTCCAAAAAAAATCCGTAAGAAGCAATATCTACTGCAGGAGGGCGACGTTTGCAAGCACCTTTCCTTTATTATAAAAGGCGCCATGCGGCAATATACAGTTGACGAAAAAGGCAACGAGCACATTGTACGTTTCGGGATTGAAAACTGGTGGATGGCCGACCGTGAAAGCTTTGAGTTTTCAACCCCGACTATCTATTATATTGATGCGCTGGAAGATACCGAACTGTTACAGGTATCGCTCGCTAATCTAACAGAATTGAAGCAAACCTTCCCCGGAATGAACAAGCTTACATTGGCGCTTGATAAACGCGGGCACATTGCCGCGCAGAAACGAATAACCGCCGCCATAAGCCTTACCGCCGAAGAAAAATACCAGAACCTGTTTAAGATCCATCCCATATTTTTCCAACGCTTTCCGCAGGCGATGATCGCATCTTACCTTGGCATTTCGCCCGAAACGCTGAGCCGTATCCGCAAAAATTCCATCCTTAAATAATGCATGTCAGTCCTTTACAGGTTTTATGCTTGATAAATATCAAGTGTATTTCTTGCTATATATCATTTAGCAGACCAACCCGTTATCCCACCTTTGATGTGAACAAAGACAAATAATTCACACAAATTAAGATCATGAAAAAGATAGTTTTTATTACCGGCACAAGCACAGGTTTTGGTAAACTAATGGTAGAAACGCTCTCAAAAGCAGGTCATACCGTAATTGCAGGTATGCGCGGCGTTAACGGAAAAAACGAAAAAATTGCAAATGAGCTTAACGCCCTGCCCAATGTTGAAGTTACCGAAATTGAAATAACCGATGATTCATCGGTAAACTCCGCTATCCATAATGCTATTACAAAATATGGTAAAATAGATGTACTGGTAAACAACGCCGCCATGGCCGGTTATGGTTTATTGGAAGGCTATTCAGTTGAGCAATTCAAAAAAATGATGGATGTAAACCTGTACAGTGTATTACGCACTTATTTGGCCG
>NZ_JAQBOI010000119.1 GCF_028288105.1 Mucilaginibacter sp.
ATTGCATCACGATAATCGGGGTTGGTAAATGTTATAGTGCCATATTTATAGCTCCTCTCTTCACCCATGACGGTTATACTAAAATTACCCCTCGTCTCCACTTTATTAGTGTCGGTTTTAACGTACCTGCTGTTTGTAGTAAATTGAAATTTGATTCTTTTTCCGTCAGGAGTAACTACAGTAGGACCGAACCCGCCTGATATTGATCTTAATTCCCAGGTCCCGTTAACCGATGGGATATAAGGTTTTATGTCTTTTTTACAAGAAGCAAGGCCTGCAATTAGCGCAACCATTAGTAAAGCTTTTTTCATTTGATTTAGATTATATAGCTATTACGAATGGCTGATGGAGAGTGATACAGAATGGATGATTAAATAATAGTTAAGATATTGTAAATTAATTATTTATTATTTCCGTCATCTTCAAAATAGCATCCACATATTCGCGGTTATTGGCTAAACGCGGTACTTTATGCTGACCGCCAATTTTACCCTTTTCTTTCATCCAGTTAAAGAAGGTATTCTGGGCTACAACCCGCACTAATGGGCGGCGAAGCGCCATATCCTTAAAGCGCTTAGCATCATAATCGGAGTTTACACGGCGCAGGGTTTCGTCAAGCAGGTCAACAAAACGTTCAAACTCTGCAGGGTGTTTTTCAAACTCTATCAGCCATTCGTGGGCGCCGCATTCTTTATCATTAAAATAAATAGGGGCAGCGGTATAATCGCGGATGATCGCGCCGGTTTGTGAGCAGGCTTCAGCTAACGCGCGTTCGGCATTATCTATGATGAGTTCTTCGCCAAAGGCATTTATAAAATGTTTGGTACGGCCGGTTATCTGGATCCGATAAGGTACCAGCGAAGTGAACCGGACAGTATCGCCTATTAAATATCGCCATAAACCGGCGTTGGTTGTGATAATAAGAGCATAGTTCTTATTTAATTCAACCTCATCCAGCGTAAGTGTTTTCGGGTTTTCCTGATGCAGGTTTTCTATCGGTAAAAACTCATAGAAAATGCCGTAATCAAGCATTAAAAGCATATCGCCTGGTTCTTCCAGATCTTGTATCCCAAAGAAACCTTCAGATGCATTGTAGGTTTCCAGGTAGTACATATCATCGTTAGGGATCAGCTTTCTAAACTGTTCGCGGTAGGGAGTGAAGTTTACCGCGCCGTGGAAATATAGTTCCAGATTAGGCCAAACTTCCAGCAGATTCTTTTTACCGGTAATTTCCAGGATGCGTTTAAATAGGAGGATATTCCATGTAGGTACGCCGCTTATGCTGGTTACATTTACATCCTTAGTGGCATAAGCCATCTTCTCAATTTTCTCCTCGAAGTTTTCCAACAGGGCGATATCCAGGTGCGGGGTACGATAAAACTCGGCCCAAAGAGGCAGATTCTTCATGATCACCGCAGATAGATCGCCGAAAAAGGTATCGGCATTTAACTGCCCAACCTGGTGGCTGCCGCCAAGTGTTAAACTTTTACCTGTAAAAATGCGGGCATTAGGCCGGTTATTGAAGTAAAGGGTAAGCATATCCTTGCCACCTTTAAAGTGGCATTCTTCTAACGATTCCTCACTTACAGGGATAAATTTACTGCGATCGCTGGTGGTGCCCGATGATTTGGCGAACCACCTAATCTCTGACGGCCAAAGCACATTTTGCTCGCCTTTTAGCATGCGCTCTATATATGGCTTTAATGTATCGTAAGTTTGAATAGGTACGCGCTCCTTAAATTGGGCCAGGTTCTCGATGCTTTTATAACCGTATTTTTTACCCCATTCGGTGTTTTCGGCACCTGCAACCAATTGCTCAAACCACTCCTCCTGTACCTCATTAGGGTATTTCATAAAAAGCTCTATCTGGTGGATACGCTTTTTCATAAACCAGGTAAATACAGAGTTAATGATGGTCATACTTTGGCTTATAGTTCATGGCTTATGGTTCATGGTTGATAGTTCATGATTTGCTATGAACCATGAACTATTTGCTATGAACACTATCTCAAATATATGAGTTACTGGGCAAATGTTTTTCTTTTTAACACAAAATTTGCGCCCAAGTAAACCTTACGCACCATTTCGTTAGCAGCCAATACCTCCGGCACACCCGATTCCAGGATCTTACCTTCAAAAAGCAGGTATGCACGATCTGTAATGGATAGGGTTTCCTGCACGTTGTGGTCGGTAATAAGGATACCTATATTGCGGTGCCTAAGCTTGGCAACCATGGCCTGGATCTCTTCTACCGCAATAGGGTCAACACCGGCAAATGGTTCATCCAGCAGGATAAAGTTTGGTTCGGCGGCAAGGGCGCGGGCAATTTCGGTACGGCGGCGTTCACCACCCGATAGCAGGTCACCACGGTTGCGGCGTACTTTGTGCAGGCTGAACTCGTCAATCAATTCCTCCAGTTTATCCTTTTGTTTGTCCTTGCTCATTTTGCCCATTTCCAGCACGGCTTTGATATTATCTTCAACAGAAAGCTTACGAAAAACCGATGCTTCCTGCGCCAGGTAGCCAATCCCTTTTTGGGCGCGGCGATACATTGGGTCGCCTGTTATATCTTCATCCTCTAAATATATCTTGCCTTCATTGGGTTTTATTAAACCTACTATCATGTAGAATGAAGTAGTTTTACCGGCGCCATTCGGCCCAAGTAAACCTACAATTTCGCCCTGCGCTACGTTGAAAGTTACATCGTTTACAACGGTACGCTGCTTATATTTTTTTACTAAATGTTCTGCTCGTAATATCATTAATTCAAAATTCAAAAGTTAAAATTCAAAATGGTTTGGAGTCTAAGCTTATTGCTTTTGACTTTTTAATTTTGACCTTTTACTTAAATGCGTATTGCTTTTATATTTAATTGTATACTGCGTTGTTCGCGCCATACATTTTCTTCAATGGTATAACAAACATCAAAAGGTACTCCCTGTTTTAATTGAGGCAGTAAGTCGGCCTGGTTAAAAGCTATACAGCTAAACGCTGCCGAACCCGGTTGCATGATAAACATTTTAACGTGATTGCCGCCAACCAAACCCGCATTACCGCTAACATACACATTTTTGCTGAGGAATACCGGCGACATGTTCTCCGGTCCGAATGGCGCGAATTGGCTCAGGATCCTGAAAAATTTGGAATCGATATCCGCTAATTCTATCTCGGCCTCGATGCTTACCTGCTGTATTAATTGCTCATCGGTAATGGTAGCGCCTACCACTTCTTCAAATTTTTCTATAAATGCCGGTACATTTTCTGCATGCATAGTTAAGCCAGCCGCGTATTTATGGCCGCCAAATTGTATCAGCAGATCGCTGCAGCCGCAAAGGGCTTCGTAAAGGTCGTATCCTAAAACAGAGCGCGCCGAACCTGCCACATGCCCGTTTGATTGGGTAAGCACCACGGTAGGGCGATAATACTTTTCGGTTAACCGCGATGCTACGATACCGATAACCCCTTTATGCCAGTCTTTATTAAAAACCACGGTAGATTTTCGGGCTATCATCACCGCGTCGTTATCTATCATGCTTAAAGCCTCATCGGTAATTTGCAAATCGTGGCCTTTGCGCTCAGTGTTGCGAATGTTGATCATGTCGCCTTTTTCTTTGGCGGCATCTTCGTGGCAGGCTATTAAAAGCTCAACCGCGTGTTTGGCGTCGTCGATCCTTCCTGCTGCATTAATGCGCGGGCCTAATAAAAACACCACATCGCTTATAGTATAGGTGGTGCCTCTGCCCGCAACTTGCATTAACGTTTTCACTCCGATACATGGGTTCTCATTTATCTTTTGCAAACCAAGGTGAGCAAGTACACGGTTCTCGCCGGTGATATGCACAATATCGCAGGCTATGCTGATGGCCACCAGGTCGAAGTATTCGGCAACGCCTTCAAAAGGCAGGTCGTGTTTATCTGAATAAGCCTGTATCAGTTTAAAACCAATGCCACAGCCCGAAAGTTCTTTAAAAGGGTATGCACAATCGGCACGTTTGGGATCAAGCACGGCTACTGCTGCAGGTAATTGCTCGCCGGGCAAGTGGTGATCACAAATAATGAAATCGACACCCAAAGTATTGGCGTAAGCAATTTTATCAACGGATTTTATCCCGCAATCCAAAGCGATAATTAAACCGAAGTCATTGGCGGCGGCATAGTCAATGCCCGCGGTAGATATGCCGTAGCCTTCCTTATATCTATCAGGAATATAATACGCTATGTTTTTATGATATTTTTCAAAGAAACTGTAAACCAAAGCTACAGATGTAGTACCATCCACATCGTAATCGCCGTAAACTAAAACCTTTTCGTCATTGGCAATTGCCTGTTCAATTCGATCGATCGCTTTTTCCATATCCTGCATCAGGAAAGGATCGTGAAGGTGTAGATGGGTAGGGCGGAAGAAGTATTTGGCTTCCTCGAAATTTTTGATGCCACGGTGCACAAGCAGCGTGGCCAGAACCGGGTTTATGTTAAGTCCTGCAGCCAATTCCTGTACTATAACCGTATCTGCTGCATCTTTTAACACCCACCGTTTGTTCATAAATATTCTATCGCTTAAAAAGAGTAAAGATAGCTAATGGTTGATAAAACGCAGATGCAATGTTTAAATTTTAACTGACAAAAGAAATTTGCTAAACAGCATCATCATCCATGTATTTTTGATCGGTGCTGCTTTCCTGCGGAGGCTGTTCATCTACACCTAATTTACGGGCTATCTTAAGCAGGATGTCATATTGTAACCGTTGATATTCTAAGTTTTGATCTATGCGGAAGATCCACCGTGTAAGTAGCGCACAAATTAAAAACACAAGAGAAAATCCAACAATGTAAATTGCAATAAACACAGCCATGATGCAGGTAGTTTAGGTTAATAATAAGTTGAATATAAGGAAGATTTGTTTATTATTAGGAAGCTGTATTTATTTCTATTATGTTTGTTTAACATACTAATTAGTATTTAAAAATGTCGAAAGCTGCCAATACCCGTACTATGATCCTGACCAAAGCCTTCGAGCTTATTTATAAGCAGGGCTACCAGGCTACCAGTATCGATAATATTTTGGCAACTACACAAGTAACCAAAGGCGCTTTTTTTTATCATTTTAAGAATAAGGACGAGATGGGCCTGGCTATGATCAACGAGATCATTTATCCCGGTATGTATGCTACGCTCGTAAAACCATTGCTCGATTCAAAAGACCCGATAAACGAGATCCACGAAATGATGCGGAATGTATTGTTGAAAGTCCCGTTCCTGCGTGCTAAGTATGGTTGCCCTGCGGTGAATTTAATAGAAGAAATGTCGCCACTGAATGAGGATTTTAAAATAGCCCTTTTAAAACTTACCGACCAGTGGCAGGATGCCATCAAAGAAAGCATTAACCAGGGTAAAGCATCAAAAGAGATTCGCGCCGATGTAAACCCCGGATATGTTGCCTGTTTTGTTGTTGCCGGGTATAGCGGTATTCGTAATATGGGTAAAGCGGCAGGCTCATCCTGCTATAACATTTATCTTCAGGAACTAAAGAATTATCTGAAACAATTAGCCTGATATATTTTTTAAATAATAACATACTAAACGGTATGTTGTATGTAACTTTGCATCATATTATATACTGATGTTAGATACATTACTATTTTTTCATTCCCTGGTACGATGGGCGGTGCTTGGAAACTTGCTATACTCTATCTATCGTGCTTATAATGGTTATTACAGTAAACAAGCTTTTACCAAAGGAGACGACAAGCTACGCCACTGGACTGCCACAACTGCACATATTCAATTGATGCTTGGGATTATATTATACACGCAAAGCCCAAACGCCAGGTTCTCCTTTCATGCTACCGGCCCGGGCGGGCAAATAACACAGCCTTTCTTTTTCGGTGTGCTGCACTTATTGCTAATGACATCAGCTATCGTGATCATCACTATTGGCTCGGCAATGGCTAAACGCAAACCTACCGATAGGGAGAAATACAAAACCATGCTGATATGGTTCGGTATCGCATTGCTCATTATAATTATAGCTATACCATGGCCGTTTTCGCCATTAGCGCAACGGCCGTATCTGCATTCTTTTTAATCATTATTAATATGAAACAACTATTATCTACAAACATCGGCCGGTTGCGTATCATCGGTTTTTTGGAAGGTATTTCGCTATTGGTACTTCTATTTATAGCCGTACCCATAAAGTATATGGGGCATGATCCGACTGTTGTTAAGGCCATAGGCCCAATACACGGCGCACTGTTTCTACTATTTATTGTGAATACTATAAGTGTTGGGGTAGAGCAGAAATGGCAATTTAAAACCAAAGGTAAAGTGTTGTTGGCCTGCATCATCCCGTTCGGAACATTTTATGTAGACAGAAAGATATTGCGTGAGGTTAGTATCAAAGCTTAGTTGAATAGCACATCCCTGTTACTTACCTTTTAATGCCTGATATTTTCCACCATTGGCAGGGTCGGCCAGTGAAAGTGTATTCATAGCCTGCATCCTGTCTTGCGGTGAAGCGTTACTAAATATGGATACAAACTCGGCATTCTTAGCGGTGAAAAATGCCAGCGGGAAATACGAGCCCAAACGTTTACGATCTACCTGGCTTAGTACAGGTAATATACTGCTGATGTACTTACGGCCCTTGCTGGGGTTATCGGCCATAATATCTAAACCATTGCGGTGATAATTGTAAATAAATTCGCGCAGGTTGTTGTATAGTTTATTGTTCAGGTTTTCTATCAGCCAGTAACGGTTAAGGTTATTATCAAAGCCTTTCCAGCCTTTAAAAGACGTTGTTTGGGCGTTTATGGAAATGTTTTGGGCATTTAAAAAGTAAGGTGTGCCACCATATTTCGAGAATGAATCATAGTCCATACCCACAATAATGTAAGCGTAAAACGCCATTACCGCGCTTAAGTTACTTTGAAAATTCTGGTCGCTGTAGTCAATAGTTTGCCCCTCGGAATAGGTAAAGTCAAAATCTTTGTCGTTAATATTAAGCAGGGTAGTGCCATAAGTAGAGTTAAACACCGGCCTCGACGATTGTACCTGCAGCTCGCCGCTAAAATTGCTGCTGCCATCCCAGGCGGTAATATTCAGTACAAAGTTACAGTCTATACGTTCCTGGGGCGCAATTACATCAGCGCTCCATTTGCGGCCATTCAAAAAATCTTTCATGGCGGTTTCCAGGGTTTGCAAAGCGCGCTTGTTGGTAACCTGTATTTTTGGCGCAACAACCTTTACGCGTGCATTCAAATCTTGTGCCTGTGCAATGCAGCAGGTAAAAAACAACACGGCAAAAGTTATATATCTCTTCATTTTTTTAGCAGTTCAATTAGCTTAATACAAATATCATGTGCCACCTCGGTCTTATTCTTTAGTTCGAAGGTGGTTTTATGAAGGTCGCGGTCTATCAAAGTTACCTTATTGGTATCATTCTTAAACCCGGCCCCGGCATCATTCAACGAATTTAACACAATTAAATCCAAGTTTTTCTTTTGCAGTTTTTCAATAGCGTATTGCTCTTCATTATTGGTCTCTAAAGCAAAGCCAACCAGTATTTGTCCATCACGCTTCTGCTGACCAAGGGTTTTTAATATGTCGGTAGTTTTCTTTAGTTCAATGTTCAGGCCATCATCCTGCTTCTTTATTTTTTGTGTCGATACCGTGGCGGGAGTATAATCGGCAACGGCGGCGCACATCACACAGGCGTTAGCAACAGGGAAGTGTTCTAAACATTGCTTCAGCATATCTGCCGCGCTGGTAATGTTTATCCGTTTTATGCTCTGGTATTTACTCACCTGGGCTGTGGGCCCTGCAATTAAAGTAACATCCGCACCCAGCGAAGCCAGCTCATCTGCCAGTGCAAATCCCATTTTACCCGATGAATGATTGCCTATAAAACGTACCGGGTCAATAGCCTCATAAGTAGGGCCGGCGGTAACCAGTATCTTTTGTTTGTATAAAGGAAGCTTCTTTTTAATATCATCCGACAGGAAAGCTACAATCTCCTCAGGTTCAGCCATACGGCCTTCACCATGCAGCCCGCTGGCTAATTCGCCACTCCCGGGAGGGATCAGTACATTCCCAAAGCCTTGCAAATCCACAATGTTCTGCTGAGTAGTTTCATGCTTCCACATATCCAGGTCCATAGCGGGGGCAAAGTACACCGGGCATTTTGCCGATAGGTATACCGCCGTAAGTAGGTTATCAACCAAACCGCTGGCCATTTTAGCCATAGTGTTAGCGCTTGCCGGTGCTATGATCATAGCATCGCCCCAAAGGCCAAGTTCCACATGGTTATTCCACTCGCCGGTTTCGGGCTTAAAGTATTCGGAGTAAACCGGTCTTTTAGATAGGGTAGATAATGTAAGCGGAGTAATAAAGTTGGTAGCATCGGGTGTCATCACCACCTGCACATGGGCGCCGGCTTTAACCAGCAGCCTAACCAACGTTGCCGATTTATAAGCCGCTATACTGCCACAAACCCCTAAAATAATTTTCTTACCCTCAAGCATGGTGTTAAAGTAAAAAATAAAAAGTCAAAATTCAAAAACAGGTATGATCCACGTTTTTTGAATTTTGACTTTTAACTTTTGAATTAAGCGAAGCGCTTACAATTCCCTTGCTTCTTTAGCCGGGTTGCGGTAGTATATTTTGTTGTCTAAAAATTCCTGAACGGCTACCAAAGTAGGTTTAGGTAACTTTTCGTAGTATTTAGATATTTCAATCTGTTCGCGGTTTTCAAAAACCTCTTCCAGGTTATCATTTGCCGATGCAAATTCTGAAAGTTTTTGGTGTAACTCTTCTTTTATGTTGTTTGATATCTGGTTTGCCCTTTTTGACATAATTACCAACGACTCATATATATTGTCGGTTTTCACATCCAGTTCACGCAGGTCACGGGTAACTGTGCTGCTTGCTACAGCTGGCTTGTTAGTTGGGTTGTTAACGTTCATGTCTTTTTTACTTATTATTAATATGGTATTTTCTGATTATCTCTATCCTTAATTGACGGCGGTTGGCCGGTATTAGTAGTATCTTTTTTAGCAATTTTTTCAGCTGCTTTTGGGTTAACAGCCGCTTCGGCTAATACTCTTTTAGCATGTTCTATTCCTTGTTGGCTGTCTTTTTTATAGTCAGTTGCATCCCTTAAAAATTTACTTGTAGGGTACTTCTCTATAAACTGGTCGGCGTATGATATTGTCTGGTCAAAACGTTCTTGCTGTTTCCTGTCCATACTCACCTTTGCATATTCATACTGCGCACGTATAGTTAAAAACTCCAGTTCCTCGGCATATTTAGTATCAGGGTAATCGCGCAGCGTATTGTTAAACGCAATAACTGCCGATTGGTAATCGCCAATAGTTAAATATAACTTAGCGTTAGCGTACGATTTTTGCTCCAGCTTATCGCGCAGGTTCTGTATCAGTTTACTTGCCTCGGTAACACGGTCGCTTTTTGGGTAAAGGTTAATAAACAACTGTAACGACTCTATCGCTTTGGTAGTATTCTCCTGATCTAACGAGTAGATAGGCGAATCCAGGTAAAAGCAATAAGCAGCTATAAAGCGGCACTCCTCGGCCCTTGGGCTCGATGGATAAGTATCGGCAAACGTTTTAAAGTGGAACCTGGCCGAAGTATAATCCTTAAGCTTATAGTTAGTATAAGCGTAATAGTAAAAAAGGTCCTCAGCTTCGGCACGACCGCGGTAACGGGTTACAAGGTCATCAAATAAACCTAAAGCCTTCGAGTAATCTTTCTTATTATAAAACTTAACAGCTTCCTGGTATTTTTTCGCGTTATCGTTACTCGCTTTTAACTTTTCGTATTTGCTTTTACAACTGCTAAGCGTAACAATAAACAGGAACATTACGCTTGATAATATGAGTAGTTGTTTTTTAAACATTTTGCAAAGATAGTTGAATATTATAAATCAATCAATTATTTATTTAGAGGACGAATATATAACGACGAAATCGCACCTTATATATATAGTGTAGGTATTTAACATCTTTTAACGTTGTGGTGGGAAAAGACACTGGTTTGAGCGATGGATTAATGGCGATTTCAAACCAAGCCTATATATACTATATAGTAGCATGTTTATATAGTATATAATAGGTGCTGGTTTAGGATGCATATCGTATGTATATAAGTATGCGTTTTGGGCAGTATATTATATAGCATGTAAGTGCGCGGTTTGGGTAGTGTATTATATAGGCAGCATAATAGTATATATAGGATGAAGTTTTACATAGTATATAATAGGATAGGTATGTGGTTTGGTTTATATATGTAGGATATGATTATTTTACATAGTATAATAGAGTAGGTATGTGGTTTAGGCTTTATATAGTATATATAAGATAAGATTAATGTATATAACGTATATAGTAGGGCGTTGCCTGGCGGCCGGGCTTTCTGCTCATACTGCACAGGCCTTAGCCACGGGCCGGTATCCGCTGCAATCCCTAACGCGGAATTGCCAGAACCGGGATTTGTGGGATTTATACGATTCATGGGATTTCCTCTTTTCTTCTTGTCAGCAAAACGGCTTCGGGCTAAAGCAGGCAGAACGATGGGGCCTTCGGCGGCAATAAGCGGGCTATACTACATACTATAACCCTTAATTTATGATTATGGTGAAGCTTTGATTGCTGATATCAATATATTTCACCCTGATTGCCGTTGTATTTAGTGCATATTATAGTGTTGATCTGCCCTTTGAGCTATATGCATCCCTTCGTTCAATAATAATCAAAAACTATTTTCAGGCACAAATACTATCAAAATCCGGCTTAAAGTACTATTAAACCACATTCGCTTAAAATATCCTGCATTTTTTCTGCTTCATTTTCAGCGTGTTAAAACTACACTATCAGTAATTCCTTCAAACCATTTGCACAAGTTAAATTTGTGCGTACCTTTGCAGCCCGCAAACGAAATAGCGGGACGTTCTCTGAAAGTATAGCAACTGAAAATATTAAAAATAAAGTTTGCAAATTCAACAAAGGTTATTACCTTTGCAGCCCGCAAAAGAGGTAACGAAAATGCGGTTGTGAATTGAAAAAGCGGCTTGAAAAAATAAAAAAATAAAGTTTGCAAATTCAGAAAAGGTTTCTACCTTTGCAATCCCAAAACGAGGG
>NZ_JAQBOI010000140.1 GCF_028288105.1 Mucilaginibacter sp.
TTACTATTTAGTAGCTTTCTTTTTGTTAGCAACTGTTTTACGTTTTCCTTTACGGGTACGTGAGTTGTTTTTAGTGCGCTGACCACGTAATGGTAAACCTTTACGGTGACGTGTGCCTCTGTAGCAACCTATATCCATTAAACGTTTGATGTTAAGCTGAACTTCTGAACGTAGTGAACCTTCAACTTTAATTTGATCGTTGATAATTGTACGGATAGCGGTTAACTGATCATCATCCCAATCCTGAACTTTGATGTTAACATCGATACCTGCCTGGTCTAAAATGTCCTGAGCAGTAGAGCGGCCAATGCCGTAGATATAGGTTAAACCTATAACACCTCTTTTATTTTTTGGTAAATCAATACCTGAGATCCTTGCCATATTTGTTTTTTGTTTTTAAGTAATACCGAACGGCGGGCCACCGTTGTGCGGTTTATTACAATTCCTTTTTAATTATCCCTGACGTTGCTTAAACTTAGGATTCTTTTTGTTTATCACATAAAGTTTCCCGTTACGGCGGATGATCTTACAATCAACGCTACGTTTTTTAATGGATGCTCTAACTTTCATCTCGTTCTTATTTATATCTGTAGGTTATTCTTCCTTTTGTTAAATCATACGGGCTCATCTCTAATTTCACTCTGTCACCAGGTAATATTTTGATGTAATGCATCCGCATTTTTCCGGATATGTGTGCAATAATCTCGTGGCCGTTTTCAAGTTCAACCCTGAACATTGCATTTGACAATGCTTCGCGAATTGTACCATCTTGCTCAATCGAGGATTGTTTTGCCATATTTTATTGATTATTACTTAATTATCCACCCCAAAACCGGGATGCAAAATTAATAAAAAATATTTACTTTTTATTCTTTTCTTCTAAAACTTTATCAATGTATGAAAACGTTGATAAAACATCTGGTTTTCCCTTTTTTACAGCAACCGTATGTTCGTAATGTGCCGATGGCTTTTTGTCAACCGTTGATACGGTCCATCCATCATCCCAAAACTTAACACCGGCACGGCCTGCATTAATCATCGGCTCAATGGCTATCACCATTCCTTCCTCTAATTTAATACCTGCACCGCGTTTGCCATAGTTAGGAACTTCGGGCTTTTCATGCAGGCGTGTGCCTACACCATGGCCAACAAGCTCTTTCACTACACCAAAGCCATTCTTCTCGGCATGTTCCTGTACCGCATAGCCAATATCGCCAATGCGCATACCTACAACAGCCTTCTCTACACCAAGATCTAAACACTCGCGCGTTACACGCATAAGTCTTTTAGTGTTTTCATCAACCTCGCCAATGGCAAAGGTAAAAGCCGAATCGCCGTAATATTTATTCAGGATAACACCACAATCAACCGATACCAAGTCCCCTTCAACTAAAACATGTTTACCGGGGAAACCGTGCACCACCTGATCATTCAGCGATATGCATAATGAATAAGGGAAGCCGTTGTAATTTAAAAATGCCGGAACCCCACCATTATCACGGATAAAGGTTTCGGCAAGTTTATTTAATTCAATAGTAGTTATACCAGGGCCAATAACTTTAGCTATCTCCCCATGTGTTTTGGAAACAAGTAAAGAACTTTCTCTTATCAGTTCTATCTCTTCGACAGACTTATAAATGATCTTTGACATGTATATTATTAGATAACCGGAGGAGTTGCACCTGAAGCTGTAGGGATACTTGCACGGCCTTTTATCCTGCCCGTTTTCATTAACCCATCATAATGACGCATTAATAAATGGCTCTCTACCTGCTGTAAAGTATCTAAAACTACACCCACAAGGATGATCAATGATGTTCCACCAAAAAATCTTGAAAACAAGCTGCTTACTCCAACTAAACTGGCCAAGGCCGGTACAATAGCAATAATGGCTAAGAAAATAGAACCTGGCAATGTTATTTTAGATATTACTCCGTCAATAAAATCAGCTGTGGTTTTACCTGGTTTAATACCCGGGATAAAGCCACCGTTCTTTTTCATATCATCAGCCATCTGGTTAGGATTAACTGTAATAGCAGTATAGAAGTAAGTGAATAGTATAATTAATATACCAAACGTTGTGTTATGTTGCCAAGAGTTAGGGTTTGATAAGGCTATTATCACACTATTTGAAGTTGCGCTTGGGAAAAACTGCGAAACTGTAGCAGGTATAAACATTAATGCCTGCGCAAATATGATAGGCATTACACCTGCAGCATTTACCTTTAAAGGTATATACTGGCGCACGCCACCATACTGTTTGTTACCTACAATACGTTTTGCGTATTGTACCGCAATTTTACGTGTACCCTGCACAATCAATATGGTAAACATTACCACACCAAGCAGTGCAACAATCTCAATAATAAAACCAATTAAACCACCTGCACCGCCTGTACGAGACTGAAACTCTACTACAAATGCGCTTGGTAACTGGGCAATAATACCCACCATGATGATCAGTGAGATACCGTTACCAATACCCTTATCAGTGATTTTCTCGCCCAACCACATTACAAATAAGGTACCTGCAGTTAATAAGCAAGTATTTAATATAGTAAAGTATGGATTAGGGATAAGCATTGCATCAGCGCTCACCTGCGATTTTAAGTAGCCAATAGCCTGTAGCGCGGTGATACCTATAGTTAGGTAACGTGTCCACTGGTTAATTTTGTTACGGCCGCTTTCGCCTTCTTTTTGCAGTTTAATGAAGTAAGGTACCGCAATACCCAACAGCTGCACCACAATTGAAGCAGATATGTAAGGCATAACACCTAATGCCAAAATAGACGATCGTGAGAACGAACCTCCGGCAAACATGTTTAACAGCCCTACAAGGCCTTCTTTGTTTTGGGTACTATTAAGTGATGCCGCGTTTACACCCGGCAAAACAATATACGAACCAACACGATATATCAAAAGAAATAAGAGTGTGTTTATGATACGCACTCTTAGATCTTCAATTTTCCAGATATTGGATAATGTGGTGAAAAATTTCTTCATCGAAATTATAACTTTACAATAGTTCCGCCGGCTGCTTCAATAGCTTTTTGTGCAGTAGCAGTAAATGCGTGTGCTTTAACCTCTAATTTAGCTTTTAATTCGCCACGACCAAGGATTTTCACCAAATCGTTACGGGAA
>NZ_JAQBOI010000146.1 GCF_028288105.1 Mucilaginibacter sp.
ATATTTTGTTGAACCGCCAAGTCCCGTCCACATTTCGGTTCCGCCTATAAGTTTAGGATAGCCATGATATATCATCATTGCACCTAAACCTATCCGTATAATTAGCAAACCGGTGTTTCTGTAATTGTTTAACTTACTTAAGTATGCCATGTTTTTTATATTTGTTTATTGATAACTGATATTAACCCCATTGGTTTGTACCGATAAATTAATTGTTTTACCCAGTACAAGGCTGCAATTATTGGATATATGCCCTGCCGGGAAATCAAAACAAACCGGATAACTATAATCTGCAACTACATCCATAATAATCTCGGGCAGGGTTTGCCCAAAGGGGATGTCGTTATCCTTCATATCGGTAAAGCCACCCACAATTAAGCCCGTCAGATTTTTAAGCTTGCCTGCGCGTTTCAATGCGTACAGCATACGGTCTGCAGCATAAAGGTATTCGCCAACATCTTCAATAAATAATATTTTATTACTGTAGTCCATATCACTTACCGAGCCGGATATAGCTAAAAGTAAAGAAAGGTTGCCGCCTATTAGTATGCCACTGCTATTGCCAATGCGGTTTTGTGGGGTAGCATCAATTTGATATACTAATTCCTCGCCAAACAAGGCTTTCCTCAGGGTTTCTAATGAATAAGCCGAAGCATCCGGAATATTCAAAGGCATTTGCCCATGTATGCAGGGTAAATTATAATTACTAATGATATGCGAATGAAGCAATGTTATGTCACTAAAGCCTATCAGCCATTTTGGGTTTCTTTGCAGCCCGCTAAAATCAACCATATCTATCATCCGGATAGTACCGTAACCGCCACGTGCGGCTATAATGGCTTTCATGCTATCGTCATCAATAAAGCGTTGCATATCTGCGGCCCTAAATGCGTCATCGCCCGCAAACTGATGGTACGACGCGTGTACAGTATCACCCAGAACAACTTCAAGGCCCCAACTGGTTAACAGGTTCACCGCATCGGTCATGGGTATGGGCAGCTTTTTTGCCGGGCAGGTAATGGCTACCTTATCGCCTTTTTTTAGGTAAGGAATTGGAGTGTCCGAAAGTCCGTTAGTCGGCATAAGTCCGAAAGATTAAATTAAGATTTAAAACTGATTAACTTTCCGTCTTCCGGTCATCGGGGCTTTCCGTCTTACCGACTAAAAAGTTATCTTTGCAAATTAATAAACATCCCTGTTTAATGTCGCAACTTAATAAATTTAAAAGATACACTATAACATCGGCACTGCCCTATGCAAACGGGCCACTGCATATTGGCCATTTAGCGGGCGCATACCTGCCGGCAGATATTTTTGTACGCTACCTGCGGCTGATGAAAAAGGATGTGGTATACATTTGCGGCTCGGATGAACATGGTGCTGCTATTACCATAAAAGCCAAAAAGGAAGGGACTACCCCACAGGCTATTATTGATAAATACCATAACCAGATAAAAAATAGTTTTGAGGAATTTGGGATAGCGTTTGATATTTATCACCGCACCTCATCTGCCATACATCACGATCTTTCACAGGAGTTTTTCCTGAACCTGTATGAAAAGGGGGAGTTTATTGAGAAGTACTCTGAGCAATATTACGATGAGGATTTCGACCAGTTTTTGGCCGATCGTTACATTACCGGCACCTGCCCTGTTTGCAGCTACGATAAGGCCTACGGCGACCAATGTGAAAACTGCGGCACATCATTAAACCCCACAGATCTGATAGATCCTATATCAACTATAAGTAATAAGAAACCTGTTTTAAAACCAACTAAACATTGGTACCTGCCATTAGACAAGTACCAGCCATGGTTAGAGAAATGGATTGACGAGAAAGAGGGTGAGTGGAAAGTTAACGTGTTTGGCCAATGCCGCTCATGGTTAAAATCGGGCTTGCAGCCACGCTCCATGACCCGCGATTTAGATTGGGGCATTGACGTGCCATTAGAAGAAGCCAAAGGTAAAAAGCTTTATGTGTGGATGGATGCGCCTATTGGCTATATATCTGCCACCAAACAATGGGCAATAGATAAGGGCAAAGACTGGCAGCAGTATTGGAAAAAACAAGCCAATACCGAGGATGATGCCTGCCTGATGCACTTCATAGGTAAGGATAACATTGTGTTCCATTGCATCATATTCCCGGCGATATTGAAAGCGCACGGAGATTATATATTACCACAGAACGTACCGGCCAACGAATTTTTAAATTTAGAGGGCGATAAGCTATCGACCTCACGTAACCATGCGGTTTGGCTGCACGAGTACCTGGAAGAGTTTCCGGGGAAGCAGGATGAACTGCGTTACGTGTTAACATCGATATTACCAGAAACCAGCGATAGTGAGTTTACCTGGAAAGATTACCAGGCACGTGTAAATAACGAACTGGTTGCCATTTTAGGGAATTACGTTAACCGCGTAATGATACTAATGCACAAGTACTACGAGGGTAAAGTGGAAAGCGATGGCGCTATTATCGAATTAACCGATGCCAAGGTAAATGACGAATTAGGTGGGTACTATGATGAGCTGGGCAAAAACCTGGAAACCTACCGTTTCCGTGCAGCCCTGCAGAGCGTAATGGATATGGCCCGCTTAGGCAACCGCTACCTTACCGAACAAGAGCCATGGAAAACAATTAAAAGTGACCCTGCGGCCGCCAAAATAGCCTTACATAATAGTTTGATATTGATTGGCCACTTGGCTACCTGCCTGCAGCCATTTTTACCGGCCACGGCAACCAAAATATTTGGTATGTTGAATGTTGATGCCGTAACATTTGATCAGGAAATGGAGTTTGCCAATGGGCATCAATTAAACCCGGCTGCTCTACTGTTCGAGAAGGTAGAGGATGAGGTGATAGACATACAGATCCAGAAATTAGCAGATAAGAAGGCAGCATCAGCCGTGGTGCAGCAACCCATAGTGGCGCCGGCAAAGGCCAATATTACTTTTGATGAATTTGTTGGGTTGGATATCCGTACAGGCACTATCTTAACTGCCGAGAAGGTAGCCAAAACCAAAAAATTACTGAAGCTTACAATTGATACCGGGATTGACCAACGTACCGTAGTATCGGGCATTGCAGAGCATTACGAGCCGGAAGCGATCATTGGCAAACAGGTGAGCATTTTAGTAAACCTGGAGCCCAGAGAGATAAAAGGCATTATGTCGCAAGGGATGATATTGATGGCCGAAAACGCCGAAGGCAAGCTAAGTTTTGTAGCCCCTGCAGACGAAATGCCAAACGGATCGGTGATAAGATAAGTTGATTGTAGATGTGCAAATGTGTTTGACTAACTCATTCAAAATTTGCACCTTTGCATTTCTTAAAAGAACTGGTCCCGTAGTTCAACGGATAGAATAGGAGTTTCCTAAACTCTAGATATGAGTTCGATTCTCGTCGGGACCACTAAATATCCCATATGGGATTTTAAGTCAAAATGTTTTTTTATGAAATGTAAATGCCCACAATCGTGGGCATTTACATTTTGTTGGCAGTTTTTTTTATATTTCGATATGGAGAATGACTGTCGGGAAAAGATTGACATTCAAAGTAATTTATTTACCCTACATTTCATTACGTAAATTAATTCCTTCGGCTGTCTCCGGAACTAAAAATCCATTCCATTTAATATTGTTGCTTGTATGGTTTCTACAGTAGGATGGAAGATACTACTGTATTTTAAAAATGCAGATTGTAGTCACCATTTGCTGTCATCAATTCATCGGCTAATATAGTTGCGCCTCTGTACCTGCATAGTCGGCAAACAGGTTATTGGGCAACCTAATGTCTGATACGAGGTTGTTGGCAGCAATGGTAGGACAACACCCAACAAAGAGCGAGCATTATTTCCCGATAATTTTCTTTCGGTGTACAATTCCCCAATCTGTAAGATTGGTGATGATGGTTTGTAGCGTATCGCCGTGTTCCGTAAGTTCATATTGAACTGATATAGGTTGTGTATCTAAAACGGTTCGTTTTACCAGCTGGTTTATTTCTAATTCCTTTAATTCTTTGCTCAACATTCTGTTAGAAATTCCTTCTATATCATTCAAAATATCGGAAAAACGCCTTTTGCCGTAACAGCAAATAGACGAGATTATAGCAATCTTCCATTTACCGTTCAGCACGTCCATTGAATCTTGAACGGCTCTGATTCTTTTCTTTTGTTCCTGTTGAAACTCTTCTATTTTACATCCCATAATGTTACTTGG
Organism: Mucilaginibacter sp.; assembly: GCF_028288105.1. Taxonomy (GTDB): domain Bacteria; phylum Bacteroidota; class Bacteroidia; order Sphingobacteriales; family Sphingobacteriaceae; genus Mucilaginibacter. The sequence continues at coordinate 4,221 of NZ_JAQBOI010000146.1, forward strand.
TTACACCGATGTTACTGTTATTTATCAGTACAAAGTTACTAAAAATAACTTTAGTAGTCTACCTTTGTCGCTCAATCTTTAAAAAAAGAAATAATGAATAGATTAAAAAATAAAGTAGCAGTTATTACAGGCGGCAATAGCGGCATTGGGTTTGGCATTGCTCAGGAATTTAAAAATGAAGGTGCTGTAGGAGCTATTGTCGGCAGAAATCAGGAAACTTTAGATAGTTCTGTAGCCCAACTGGGAGATGATTTTATAGCCATAAATGCGGATGTAACCAACCTTGCCGACCTGGAGAGAGTGTTTAAAGAAACATCTGAAAAATTTGGTAAAATAGACGTGATTGTAGCCAATGCAGGTGGTGCAGCTACAGGAGCAGCATTTGGCTCTGTGGCAGATATTGGCGAAGCCGACTATGACAAGACAATGGATTTAAACCTGAAAAGTGTTTACTTCACTGTTCATAAAGGACTGCCCTATATGAACGATGGTGGTTCTATTATTCTTATCGGGTCAAATGCAGCGCATCGGGCATATGCGAATTTTACGCTTTATGGTGCTACCAAGGCGGCTGTGATCCATTTTGCAAAAGGATTTTCAAACGACCTTTTAAGTAGAAAAATCAGGGCAAATGTAATATCGCCAGGTACAACAGATACACCGGTATTTGACAAGTTTGTTCCTGCAGAACAACTTGAAGCTGTAAAAAAATACTGGGCAGATGTAATGCCGATAGGCAGAATTGGGCAACCATCTGATATTGGTAAAACAGCGGTTTTCCTGGCTTCTGATGATTCTTCGTTTATGCTCGGTGCTGAACTCCTTGTTGATGGTGGCTTAAGCTATTTGTCTAAATAATTGACCCCATGCTGGCGCGGGTTTATAACCCGTGCCATTAAATAATTAAAATAATTTTCAAAATGAGTAAATCAGAAAACAACGTAGCAAGCTACGCAATTATCGGCTTCGGCAATATCGGCCGGGCTTTGGCTAAGGCGTTTGCCCGCAAAGGCATCGAAGTATCCGTTGCAACCACGCGCGATCCGGAAAGCTTTGCGGCCGATGCGGCTGCGATCGGATCCGGGATCATTCCCACAACACTGGCGGAAGCCGTAAAGGCGGACGTCGTCTTTTTGGCTGTGCGTTTTGAATCGCACCCGGATGTCGCGAAGGCGCTGCCCAACTGGCAGGGTAAGATTATCGTTGATGTGACCAATGCCTACGGCGTGCCCCTTGAGAAGTTGGGCGGACTGCCGTCTGCCAGGTTCGTCGCGCAGGCCTTTACTGGTGGTAGACTGGTTAAGGGCTTCAACCATTTGGTGGCTGCCATTCTTGAACAGGATCCGGCTGTACATGGTGGCAGGAGAGTAGTGTTCCTGGCGAGCGACGATGACGGCGCAGCAGCGGAGATTGGTGTGCTTGCGGAAAATCTTGGCTTCGCGCCAATCAAACTTGGCGGGCTTTCGGAAGGCGGACTCCTTGTGCAGGCGCACGGAAATAGCTGGGGTCAACTGATCTTTAAGGACCTGGTCAAGTTCGACTGATGAATCGTTATCGCAAATTCAATACGATCCTGCCTCGTGGACAAAGGGAACCACAGTCTCAAATCATAAATAGTAGAAATAATGAATAAATTAAAAAACAAAGTAGCCGTTGTTACGGGTGCATCAAAAGGAATAGGCGCATCTATCGCCAAACACTTTGCGGCAGAAGGCGCAAAGGTTGTTGTAAATTATGCTTCAAGTAAAGAAGGCGCAGATAGTGTAGTTAAGGAGATAACCGACAATGGAGGCATAGCCATTTCGGTACAGGCCGATGTATCGAAAGAAGCCGATGTGATCAGGCTGTTTGAAGAAACCAATACGGCTTTCGGCACGTTGGATATTTTGGTAAATAACGCGGTCTTTCAACAATTTCTACCTATTGAACAGGCATCGGTAGAAGCTTTTCATCGGCATTTCAATGTCAATGTTTTAGGCCCTGTACTTACTATTCAGGCATCTTTGAAAGCGTTTGGTGATAAGGGCGGCAATATTATCAATATCAGTTCGGGTGCAAGCAAATCGCCGATGGCAGGAGTTTCGTTATATTCTGCAACTAAAGCGGCATTAGATGCCATAACGATATCCTTGTCGAAAGAACTGGGTGCAAAAAATGTTCGTATCAATTCTATTTTGCCGGGCGCTACAGAAACAGAAGGTGCAACCAGTGCGGGTGTTACTCCTGGTAGTGAGTATGAAAAAATGTTTGTTACCAATACACCGCTTGGTCGCAGAGGCCAGCCCGAAGATATTGCGAAAGCTGCCGTATTTCTTGCTTCCGATGATGCAGCGTGGATTACGGGTGAGCAAATTTCCGTTTCTGGTGGTATGTATGGTTTTTAAATCATAAACTCCAAAAAAATGGAAGACAATGGGACGGAATTATTGGTTGACGGTGGTTTCACCAAAACGCACTAAAATAATTGTTTCAAAATAGTTTTAAACAATTCTCGTCGCCATTTTCGAAATCGGCCTTTATTGTACCGCCACGTCAATTAATAGTTGTAAATCCTCTATAAAATTATTGAAAATTGGAGCCTTTGAGATCACTTGTAAAATAACTTACTGATTATCAGTAAGTTATTTTTGTTTAAAAGAAATTCGAACCTTCCTTTTTATAATAACCGCTTTTTTGACTTAAAATGTCCTTTTCTACAAACCGGTCTGCCAGTTCCGGCAGGAAGCAAGCACAATATTGAATCAAACATAGCTATGCGGGCCGTCAACTTCAAATTCTTCCCTGGTTTTTTCCTATCTTCCCTTCGGCTTTAACATCCATAGTAACCTGACCATGACACAATCACAAATCAACGATCTTTCCGGACAGTATAAACAAATTCCTTCTTTCGCGGAATGGCCCAGCCTAACCTACGGGGCCCGCCTGCTGCCCGACGCTTTTGTGATTGATCTCCGGTTCGATACCACTCCGTATTTCACCGATGCCGGAACCGAAGGCCCTCCCATCAACACCGAAAAGGCCGTTACGGACCTTTACCGGTATTCTGATGTCGAAGACGCTCTTTCCCACGCCCCGCGTCTGCTGTTGGCAGTGCCGGATGTCGCGGCTTGGGACTCGGCCCACCACATCCTGTCTTTTGCCAGGGCCGTGCTGGATGCCTTCTATGCCATGCTCAACGACGGTAGTCGCCCTGAGCCGGTGACAAAATCGATCAGCCTGCCTTCCGCCGCGCTGTCGGGCGAGCTCAAAGGGCTGCGGCCGCTCGCATTGTATCTTTGGGACAGGCCCTGGCGCCCGGATCCTTTCGGGTCAATGCCGACCAGGGGAAATCCTGGCCTTGAGTTCCCTTTCGGTGTCATTCCGGATGCGGAACTCGAAGCATGGATGGCGACGTACGAAAACAAAACGCCCCATGTGAAGATGGGATACTCGCAGAACAACGGGCGAAAAATACTATGGCTGGTGCCTTTCCGGATGGTCGAAGGCGGGTGCTCGCTCTCGGGCCCTGCATTTTTCGGGCTACGGCCCTTATCGGCTACCTTGCAGTCGAGGCCGGATGTGCCGGTGCGGCAATACCTGAGCGGGCAATCGCTCTGGTCGAACGACACGGTCATCGGGAAGCGCTCAGTGAAGGACGTCGACCTCAACATACTGGCCGGAAGCTTCGTCGAAGCGCTCGACCGGCATCCTTCCGATGCCGTCACTGCCGCGCGCCAGGCCGTTGCCAACCAGCGTGCACGTAAGGAGCTCGCGACGCTTTTCACCGACACCGGGCATGAAGCCCTGCTCGCACAGGCCCAATGGTGGCTGCAGGGGTGGCTTGAGGAAAAGTCCGGCCGCGCCAATACGCTGGTAGCAGTGCTTGTTGCGGAACTTGGCGGCGTCGAATCCCCGGCGGGCGTCGGACTGCTGGCGGAAGCCGTCCAGGTCGATGCCGGACAAATACTTGCGGTGTCGCAGGGCTTTCTCAATTTCCGGGAAAACAAGACTTATTTTATCTCTGCCTGCTCGGCTGATACAGCCGACCGTGCCGACCATAAGGCGCTGCCGCTCGAGTGCAGCCTTCGGATCACGGGGGCCGGCAATCCGTTTTACGGAGAAGGCGACATCCGCCTCTACCATCCCGTTACATTGCCGACGAGCAACGGGCCGCTGCTGAAAGCCAGTGTTCCCGTCCTGCTTCAGACCCTGCCCATGCCGCCCCTCATTATGCAACAGCAGGCGCTGGCTTCGGAAGGCGACGCCGCAGCCGATGCGGCAGCAAAGCTGCTCGGATCACGACTGTGGGATTACCGCATCGCCTACGACCGCCAATCAGCCGTCCAGGACACCCTGATCGTGCGGCTCGATACCGGCGATACCGGTGCATCCGTAATGAACGCTACGTCGAGGCCCGACCTCTTCGACGCCCTGGTCGAATTCTCGGAGGCCTATGTGCAGCTGCGCACCGACCTGGAACAGGAAGACGTGATGCCACAGGCCCGCGAATCGTTCGAATGGCTGGCACTGAACGTATGCAATACCTGGATGTATCGCACCCAAATGATGAGGATGAAACAGCAGGCGTCGTATCGCATAGCGGAAGCCGAAGGAGAAGATGGTACATTGCGCGTCGCCATCACCGGGGCCGAAGGGCCGGGCGTGCCGCAGCTGTTACCGCGTTACGAAGGCTACACCGCCGAAAGGACAGGCGAAGACTGGAGGTTTCGTTCCGACGCCACACAGCGCTACCTGTCCTTTGCCGACCGCAACTGGCACTTGCGTAGTCTGGTTTTCGAAAAGCTGGATGTACTCGGGGTCGAAAGCGCCCGCGCCGAGTTGGCGCTCGAGCGCAACCTGCTGCCGGTTGACGGAAAGACGCCGAACCCCGACTTCGCCCTTCACACCGGGTTCATGGGCCCGGGTGCCGCCGCCGCGCCTTTCCTGGCCGCACCGGATCCGATCGACATATCGGGTTTCGGCCAAACGCTGGCCAAACGCATCGAGGGGTTTTTCGCCCGACTGTTCGGCGACACGACCGGTCGCTGGCTGCGGTTGACCGTCTCGTATAGTTATGAAGCTATTGCCGGGGCCGGAATACCGGTGACCGTGCCGGTGCTGCTGTTACCGAAAGAGGCATATGCCACAGGACTTGCCGCCAGTGTCGCCACCGCCATCGACGAATGGAAGCGGCGACACATGCCCGACGAGCCTCAAAGCGGCGCGTTCTTCGAACTCGATCTGACCGTGTTCGGGGTGTTGGAGCAGAGGGGTGTTTTGAGGGTTAGAGGCTCGATGCATCACCTACCTACAACGCAACATGTATAAGCCTTAACATATGTCGAGATCAATGCGCTCTAATTCGACAGCATTTTAGCTGTTCAAAACTGATTCTATTTGACCTCATATTAAAATTGTCCGACATTTATACTGTTGCCCACCTAAACGGTTTAATCAACGGGTCCGACAACACTAATACGGCTTCGGTGGACCACACAGATAAGTAAAAGCCTTTAGATGGAAATCTAAAGGCTTATTTAGTTAGATTTCTTTTTTTATTTAGTGGTGCGGTGATAGCATCGACCACAAGCTGAAGTTAAACCATCAAAATTCATATTATATGTTTAAGAAAGTTACTAATCTATTATTGCTGGCGGTTGTTTTAATGGTAACCCCGGCTATAGCTGCTATAACAATTACACGTGTGGAACCGGCCAACTGGTGGGTAGGCATGAAAAAATCTGAATTCCAGATCCTGGTTTATGGGCCCAATATTGGCAAGTCAATGGTAGTGATCAATTACCCGGGGGTAACTTTAAAACAAGCCGCTAAGGTGGAAAGCCCCAATTATATGTTTTTATACGTTAATGTGGCCAAAGGCGCCAAGCCGGGGATGGTACCTATAAAATTTACCAACGGGCAGGATAAATTTACTTATAGTTACCCGCTAAAAGCCCGTACCGATAAAAGTGGCGCGTTGGGCTTTAACGCATCGGATGTGTTGTACCTGATAACGCCCGATCGTTTTGCCAACGGCAAACCCGAAAACGATAACTGGGACGATGTAACCGTTAACCGCGAAAACCTCAATGCCCGCCATGGCGGTGATTTGGAAGGTGTAGCTAAAGAGCTGGATTACATGAAAGACCTGGGTATTACTACGGTATGGCTTAACCCTATCCAGGAAAATAAGATGCGGGGCGGATCGTACCACGGCTACGCCATAACCGATTTTTATAAGGTAGACCAGCGATTTGGCAGTAACGAGGAATTTCGCGAATTGACTAAAGCTACCCACCAAAAAGGCATGAAGATGGTAATGGATATGGTGCTGAACCATTGCGGTAGCTCGCACTGGTGGATGGCCGACCCGCCATCTAAAGATTGGATAAACAACAAAGGGGTGTTTTTGCAAACCAACCACGCTACCGTATCGGTTATGGATGTGCATGCTTCACAAACGGAAAGAAGCACGTTTCAAAACGGCTGGTTTACCCGTGGTATGCCCGATTTAAATCAAACTAACCCGCACCTGGCCACTTATCTGATACAAAACAGCATTTGGTGGATAGAGTACGCCCGTATTGACGGTATCAGGCAGGATACTTATTCGTATATGGATTTTGATTTTCTTACGCGTTGGAATAAAGAGGTGTATGCCGAGTATCCCAACTTTAACATAGTTGGCGAAACCTGGTATAAAAAAAGCACCTCATCTGCATGGTGGCAAAAACATTCTATCCTAAGCAAAAGAGATCCGTTCCTGAAAACACCTATGGATTTTTCATTGACGTTTATATCGCAAAAAGCTTTTGATAGCAAGGCCGATAACGGTTACCTGGGTGATATTTTTGAAGACATAGCCCAGGATTTTATCTACGCCAATCCTTATAATGTGCTTACTTTTTTAGATAATCATGACCTGAGTCGCTTTAACAGGAAAGAAGACACGGATTTAAAACGCTATAAACAAGGCCTTGCATTTTTGCTGACCATGCGTGGCATCCCGCAGTTATACTACGGTACCGAGATATTAATGAGCGGTACTAAGGAAGAAGGCGACGGGAGTTTACGTAAAGACTTCCCCGGCGGCTGGCCAGGCGACAAAAGTGACCAATTTACTAAGGCTGGCCGTACAGATTTGCAGAACGAGGCCTGGGATTATTTACAAAAACTGCTGCAATGGCGCAAAACTAACGATGCCATTACTAAAGGTACCATGATGCATTATGAGCCTAAAAACGGCATTTATGTGTATGGCCGCACTAAAGGTAATCACACCGTTATGGTGATATTAAACAGCGCCATAACCGATGAAACCGTAAAAATGGATCGTTTTACGGATATTATTGGCAAATATACTACCGGCAAAGATGTGATAACAGCCAAAACATTCCCGCTTAGTAATACCATCACTATACCTGCGAAAGGTGAATATGTATTGGAGTTAAGCAATTGATCAAATATAAAAAGGCATATCATATATACGCTGGCGGCGTTTGAATAACACCTACAGCCAAGGCTTATGAACACTGGTGATTTCTTGAAGTAAAAACAGTCAAAAAGGACCTTTAAAGCATATTGGACCGATAGGGTTCGATAGCGTAGAACCATATTAAGGCGAAGCATTAAAAGGTGCTTCGCCTTTGTTTTTAAAATAGTGTCTGATCACATAACGTAGTTTTCTTTCAAATCGTAATGATATCCAATTCTTTGGCTTTGTTGCACATTTTCAGCCGTTTATCAAACCCCTTTATTCTTTTATCAAATTAAATCGCTGTATTTTAGATAAGTAATTTTGCCTGCCTCTGGTAGGATTTTCTAGAAGGAACCACCAATTTATTAAACCGATAATTAATAAGAAAAAAATGGAACAGCAAACTAACCAACCATCGCCTGAAAACATTATGAAGATTGGCACAGGCTTTTGGGCCTCAAAAATTCTTTTGACTGCAGTGAGTTTTCAATTATTCACCAGGCTTGCTGAAAAGAAAACTATGATGGCTAAAGATGTCAAAGACATTTTAGAGCTTAAATGCACAGACAGGAATGTTTATGATTTTTTAGATGCTTTAACCGTGTTTGGTTTTTTAAAGCGTGAAGGTATTTTGGATACAGCTATTTATTCAAATACTTTGGACTCGGATACATTTTTAGATAAGAACAAACCATCATATATTGGAGGCATCCTTGAAATGATGAACAATCGTTTATATGGATTTTGGGGCAACTTGGGCGAGGGGCTGCTTACCGGGCTTCCGCAAAACGAAGCAAAAAGGAGCGAGGATTTCTTCGGTTTAATATACAAGGACCCTGAAAAATTAAAAGAATTTACCAATGCCATGAGCGGGATCCAAATGGGTAATTTTACGGCCTTTGCTCAAAAATTTGATTTTACAAAATATAAAACGCTAATTGATGTAGGCGGTTCGGCCGGGTTGCTATCACTTATGGTTGCAAAGCATAACCCTCATATGCATTGTACAAGTTTTGACCTGCCACCGGTTGAGCCTATTGCAAACGCTACCATACAGCAATTCGGGTTATTAGATCGCGTAAAAGCTGCAAGCGGCGACTTCTTCACTATGCCAATACCCAATGCAGACGTTGTTGTAATGGGAAATATCCTGCATGATTGGAACGAAGAAAATAAAATATCATTAATGAGAAAAGCTTATGATGCACTTCCCGCCAACGGAGCATTTGTGGCTATTGAAGGCATAATAGATGATGAAAGAAAGCAAAACGTTTTTGGTATGATGATGAGTTTGAATATGCTTATTGAAACAGGAACAGGATTTGATTACACATTTGCCGACTTTAACAGGTGGGCCAATATAGTCGGGTTTAAATCAACCTCACTTCTTCCGTTAGCAGGACCATCAAGTGCGGCAATAGCATACAAATAAAAGGAACAGTATAGGGTATGATTATAAAAGCCTTTTAGATAAAACTCTGAAGGCTTTTTTATCGTTACAGTGATCAAGTATGCTAAACTAATCTCTAAATGGATTTTATTGTAACCGCTATCATCATTATTTGTGTTGTTATTTGGCTTGTAATAGCTAGTAAGAATAAATCGAAATTTGGAATAAACTTAAAAAGGGTTTACTGCCCTGTCTGTAATACAAAACAACCGATAATAAGAATGCCGGGAAACGGAAATCAATTTATTTATGGAGGAACTACTTGCCCTAAGTGTCATGCAAGCCTCGACAAGTATGGAACCGTTATCCCATAAAATTCTCCCTACACTCTTTTTGCCTTACCTTCCAGCAAGTTAGTTGGTGCGTATCCAAATTGTTTTTTGAAAACGTATGAAAAATGAGACAAGTTTTCAAAACCAACCTCAAATATAACCTCAACTGGTTTTTTGTGCTTTTCGGTAATCATGTAATGTGCCAATCCCAGTCGCCTTTGAGTAAGCCATTTTTGAGGAGTTGTGTTGTAGGTTTTTTTGAAATCCCGCTTAAAAGTTGTTAAGCTTCGGCCTGTCAAATAACCGAATTTCTCCATGGTCATATTAAACATGTAATTTTTCTCCATAAAGCTGACCAGATCAACCTTCCCGGGTTCTTCAAAGTTTGCCAAAACACTATCAATATCAGGGTCGATGTTTCTTAGGATACTAATTGCCTCCGTAATTTTCAGGGAGGCAATGTGTCCAGGCAGGTCTTCTATTTCAAAATAGGGTATTAATGAAGCAAGACAACTTTGGAGTAGCGGATGATTATTGAAGCTACAGATTTTGGGTATCGGTGCGATAGCTGTCGTCACCTTAACATTTTCGTAAAAAGCACTCAGCCTTTTTGCCGATAAAAGCATCACAACGGTTTTATGCGGCAAGCCGTCTTTTGGATAATTGATGATTGTGGCCGGCTGGTTTCTTGGAATTAAAAATATATCACCCGTTTTAAAATTATAGCTCGCCCCCGCCTGGACTATTTTTGTCTCGCCCGAGATGAACCATATAAGCATGTGGTGGTCAAATACAATTTCCGATTTGAAAAGTTTATCTTCATAGCACGACAGCTTTATTTCGGGAGTGATGTATTTTGATGTATGTTCCATCGTTTCAGTTTGTTTTATGATCCGTTCAATTCCCATTATGAAAAAATACCTGTGCCGTGATCTTGCCATCTCAAAAATAGTGATCTAAGGCGGCATCTGCACGGCCAGGATAGGCTAAATATTATAAGGCGTATTAGTTTACCCGGAAGGTGATCCCTGTCATTTCCTCACTTAATTTCCAGAGCCTTTTGGCATTTTCTTCGTCTAACGAATAAGGCTGCACCCCACGAAGTGTCCAGGGTTCATCATATTTGTGCTCAATATTTCCCAGGTCCAGTTCTGCGATATCCGAGTCTTCACAATATACTCCTCCAATCGTGTCGAGTAGTGGGCTGGTAGCGCACCAAATGGTTGTGGCAGCACCCTGTGGTATTGATTTTAATTTCTCTGCTACCTCCTTCTTGATTATACCGTCCGCATCATGAGTTCCCATTTGCTGGAACAGCGCTATCGGCTCCTCTCTGCCCAGGTCGGTCCCATAAACTGCACCTGGGTGCAATGCGTATGCCCTTACATTGAATGCCTTCGCGAGATTGTCTAATTCAACGGAAAATAGATTACTGGCTGTTTTTGATTGCCCGTATCCCAGCAGGGTCTGATATTCGCGATTTTCAAAATTGGGATCGTCAAAGTTGAACGGGGACATTTGGTGGCCAAAAGATGAAACGTTTAAAACTCTTGCTCCATTGGCCTTCTTTAAGGCAGGCCACAACCTTGCCACAAGCTGGAACTGCCCCAGGTAGTTGGTGGCTAGTTGTGATTCGATGCCGCGGGTGTCTCTGCGCAAGGGCACCCACATGATACCCGCGTTGTTGATGAGTAAATGAAGCGGCCGGCCTGATGCCAGAAATTTTTCTGTAAACGCATTGATGGAATCCGGATTTATCAAATCCATTGCCTCCAGCTCTACATTGGCAATACCTTGCAGATTCTTCCTTGCCTTTTCAGTGTCTCTTGCCGGGACGATCACTGTTGCTCCTGCTGTTGCAAGTGCTTTAGTCGTTTCCAATCCGATACCTGCGTAACCGCCGGTTATGATGACGATTTTTCCTGTAAGATTAATGCCTTTAATTACATCACCCACTGTTGATGTGGCGTTAAAACCGGAACCGGTTGGTTGCTGTAACGCGCCTTGATAATTGTTCTGTGTCATGTCAATTTATTTTGTTGATACAAAAGTATATGGCAGGAAACTTTCCAACTTTGTTTTAAAGGCCTATTTTGCTTTGTTTTAAAGACCACCTTAATGTATGTCCCAGTTTAATAAATTTAAGGCCAGGCAGCTTTCCTATACCGCCTGGCTCTATAATTCTTATATCCATCATGGTTTTTAATTATTTTGTAATTCTACTTTAGGGTTCGGCTGGCCTTTACCCGTAGTGATCAGGCTTTGCAAACTACCTTTGATATAGCTGGTCCAGGCATCAAAGCAAATATCATAACATTCATATGCCGGAACCAGGCCCCTGTGGGTAAAATAGAGTTGCGTTTCCCCATCCTTTTCAGTGATCTCAAACTCAATTTTTGTACCTACCCATTCTGCTTGGTCTTGCGTGAAACTGAAGTAGTTGTCGAGGCAAAGCCAAACAACCTTTTTGTCTGGTATAACCTCTATTAATTTCATGGTACACTTGTGGAGGTCCCAGCGCTGGTAGGTAAACTCATCGTTCAGTTGTTCTGTACCGCCGTCAATCCTTTCGGACCACCATCCGCGAACATTAGTGACGGCCTTAAATACGTCATTCGGCGATTGGTGTACCGAAAACGTGGTGTTAAAATCTGATGTCATTTTGTTGATTTTTTAGTTGGGTAATTTGTTATTTAATAGGTTTTCTAACTTTTTAAGCCTCAATGTCCAGAACTGATCAAAGTAAGAGAGCCAGGCCTGCAGTTCTTCGAAGCCATCCTTTTTCAATGTGCAATACCGTTCCCTGCCCATGTCCTGAATAGAAATGAAGCCCGCAGTTTGCAGTATTTTAATGTGCTTAGATACCGCGGGGCGGCTCATATCGAAATTCTCTGCCAGGCTGTTTATGGTCAAACTATCCTCTGAGAGCAGCATCAGCATCTTTCTCCTGCTCGGATCGCCGATCACCTGGAATGTATCAAGCGTTGGTATGGCCATGTTGTGCAGCGTTTAAAAGGTTGTCGATGTTTTGGAGTTTCTCTACCCAGCCATGCAGCAAGCCATTGTAAAAATCCAGGTTTTCTTTTTTCGCGAAACCGCTGTGCTCTAAGAAAACCTCCGTGCCTTTGTCCCTGGGTTCCAATTTCCATATCACTACCGAATCAAGCGTGATCTTACCCTCGCCGGGGCCGCTCTTCCAGGAATAGGAAAGCTTTTTAAAAGGAACGACAGCTAATACTTTGCAGTAGAAGATGCCGTCGAAATTCAGGCTGGGTATTGGGCCTGTCCTGAATTGAAAGTCAAGGCCGACGATAGGCTGAAAATCGTTTTTCATGAGCCATTGCGCCATCAGTTCTGATTTTGTCAGGTATTCCCAAACCGTCTCTGGCGGATGAGGGAAGAAAAATTGGTGTTTAATGATTTTTTCCATAATGCGTAACTTGTAAGTTACTCAAATGTATAAGTAACTTATGGGTTACGCAAATATTTTAAAAAAATATTTTGTTATGCTTAATGGGGGATACCATTGAGGTAATGGACAAAGTAGGTTTACAAACGACCGGCCATTCAGGGGCAAAACCCGTTTTCAGGAAAGCGCGATACCCAAATTAATATGATCGATCTTTTGGCCAATTTCTTTTAGCAGCCAACGATCAAGGCCATCTTCGTTGCGTTGGAACCATTCTGTCCCGCATTTAAAAAGTACCGCTTCTTCACCGTCCTGGAACCTTACTTTCCATATCTTCAGGTTTTTAAAAGTATCTGTAATAAATTGTAAGGCTTGTTTGTACCCGTTCCGGTTTAATATGACTTCATAGTTCATCTTTTTCAATTTGGAGGTGAAACAATAGATGCTCTGATATAGTAAGGCAAAGTTCCTTTTTTGGTAAGTGTATTCCAAAGGTTTTTTTCAAACTTTTGTTGGCAAGATGGCTAACAAAAAGGTAATACAGGCTTAAAATCATGTTATTATGTAAGTGTTATACTTATCCAATAAAACAGATGGCCCTTATCCCTTATCCTATAAATACGTTTAATCATTTCCAAAACTGCCTGCCGGATATACTGGATGAGGAAATATCACGCACATCCATCCGGCTCCGGCTTCGTAATAGCCCTCAAACAGACGAGGAACGCAGGCTCTACCAAGAGGAACTGGACAGGCTAAGTGCCCTAAAATATATCAGCCAGTTACGAAAAGGGAAATTAAGCAAGGATGATTTCGGGCAAAAGGTTGAACTGACCGCTTTATAAAATAGCCCATCTTTTCAAGTGGTCTCAAAGACCCCGATTTCTGTTAGTAGAATGACCGCTAATTTATCGGAATATAAAAGGGTATGCTGCTGGCAATGAATATTCCTTACTAACACGACCATTATTTTCACCATCGTTTTTTTAGAGTGTAAAGCTAACTGTACGATCACTTGTGGACATAAGGTATAAAAAAGGAGAAATTCTCCCTTTTTTATACCTTATAATAATCACAGTCGGCTCAACCTTTAATCTAACCCCCATTCCTGTAGTATAGGATTGTTAAATACTTTAATAGTGTTCGCATCCAACAATTTGTTTCGTGCGGTTTTCCAGGAAGTGGCAGCGTCGCCATACATGTTATTGATCCTTGTTGGGGATAGCTCATTAACCTTGCCCCAATGAAAGGTGAAAGGGATATTGTTATCTTCCAGAATTTTCCAGATCTGCGAATAATAGTTATGCACCTTGTCTGAATAAGCTGCGTCCAGCTCCATCACGCAGGTGTGTTTGAATTTTGTGAAGCCCAGGGTTGCACTGGATTGCTTAACAAAGCGGAACGAAAAAAGCCCGGCAAAAGGGCCGAAATCGTCATTCGCTTTCAGCATCAGGTCAATAACCTGGTTCACCTTTTCGATAGGGAAGCCTACCGCCGCGCTAAGCAATTTGCCGCGCAGTGTGGTATTGTTAAAAATTTCGCCCACAGTCCCCAGCTTTTTTACCGGCTTGCCCTGGGCATCCAGGTCGCTGAGCGTTAAGCTTGCCCCCAGTATTTTATTGACCAGCATAGGCACCAGTGCCGGGATCGAATCTGTGAGCAAACCAATAAAGGAGGGCGCATCATCGCCCGGCCCAATACCGGCTTCATTAGCCACTGGTGGGCTGTAATCATTGGTATGGGTGCGTTTGTACATCGTTGTTACGTAAGCGCCCTTGGCCATATCATAAGGGTTAATCAGCACCGCGAAATGATAAGGGCGCTCGTTGCCGCAGGGCAAGTTGGCCGCACTAAAATCCAGCGTTTGCATCATTCCTTTTAATATCTTGCCACTGTCCGAATCATCATAAGGCAGTCGCTGCATATAAGTTTCCAGCAGGAACAGGTCCTCGGTTTCTATCATTACCCCATGGATAATGCCAAAGCTTCCGAAACTGACGAGTGCCGCATTAAACATGTTGTCATCCAGTATGTGCTCTGCCTGTATGTTTTGAATAAAAGTATCAGAAACTACAGGTGCTGATGCACGCTCCAGGTAAACATGCCGGGTAGCACCCACCACGATATGAAGACCCACTACGAATTCTGACACCGCGCCAAAATCAAAAGCTGCGCCATGCGCCCCGGTACTTAAAGCCCCAGCTATGGTTTGCCCGTTACTTGCCCCCGAAGTTTTCAACGATTGTTTTTTTGCCCGCAGGAAATCACCGAGCTCCTGGATGCTCATGCCACTTTGGACAAATAGCAGATGCCCGGGATCGCCGGGATAGTTGGGGGCCACGCTTGCAGCCGTAATGTTAAAGCGGGTGTTCAGCGGCTTAGTATCCAGCATTATGCCATTTGCGGCCGTTGCGATCTTAGCCCAGGACCAACCCGCCCCCAGGGAGCGTAAAGTTGTTTGTGTGGTTATAGCTTCGGCAATCATATTTAAAAAGCCTTTGGTGGCATCGTTATAGCTGTCAAGGGCGTCCAAATCATCCTCGTTACCCAGCTCGTAAAGGTCTTTGATGGTTTCTGTGAAGGTGTCATGCCGGTTAGTCCAGGCAATATTCCCTGTTTTAATGATTTTCATAACGTTTAGGTTTATAAGGTTCCGGTTTTAGGGCAGGGTTTACCGCATTTCCATTTTAAAGTACTTGGGTTATAAATGCCCAGGGTAACCGTACTGAGCAGATAATCCCCAAAATTTCGTCTGATATAAACCTCTGACATCCCTTGCGATCCCAATGAATCACAAACAGGGGTGGTCACAACTTTTGGGTTTTGAAGTATGCCCCAAAAAAGAGAGCTTACTCTTCGCTGCTCGTATTCGGAGCCTTCCAGTTTTTTGGTTTGGACGCGGTAAGTAACACAACTACTGAAGGATAAAGTAACCGTCAGCAAAATCACCACCAAACGGCAGCGATAAGGAATGGATTGAGGGGTAGGATGCATGATTGTGTGGTTTATTGGTTAATGGGGTATTGCCTGTTGGCAGATGTCATTATGGATCGGGGCTATAAACAGTCTTTGCCTGTAGTTAGTGGTATTAAGAATCGCGGCGCATAGCATCGCCGTCTTTTTAGAAATAATGACCGTAGATATCTGCAGGAGGGCAAAGCAAGTCATTGTCAGATGCTTAAGTTAAAACAATTTAAATACTATTATTAACAATACCAAATATTTATGTCTTTAATGGGTTAGTTTAGAGGTGGTTAATGCGAAATTCGAATGGGGGATTTGCTGGAGAACTTATTGTAGGATCTATCAGATATTACTAATAAATTATCGGCACTTTCAAATGGACGTTTTACCAATATAAGTTGACTTTTTTAACAAGGTTTTGGGTTGTTATTCCACCTTTCTTTGTGATATAAATTAAACAAAGAAAACATGAAAACAATATTTATTACCGGCACCTCTACCGGACTTGGAAAAGCAGCAGTTCATTTATTTCACAGCAAAGGATGGAATGTTATAGCCACCATGCGCAACACCGATAAGGCAAAAGATTTTGACAACCTGGAACGGGTTACCGTTTTACCACTTGATATAACTAATCCTGATGAAATTAAAACCACTGCTACTGCAGCAATTGCTTTGGGAGAAATAGATGTGGTACTTAATAATGCCGCCTATGGCGCCATAGGCCCGCTGGAAAGTGTAAGCGACGAGCAATTGCTGAAACAGGTTAACACTAATTTACTTGGTGCTATAAGGGTTACGCAGGCGTTTATCCCGCACTTCAGGGAAAAGAAAAGTGGTTTGTTCATCAATATTACCTCTATTGCCGGCCTGGTTACTTTTCCGTTCGATAGCTTGTACCATGCGGTAAAATGGGGCATAGAGGGTTGGAGTGAAGGCATGAGTTACGAATTGGCGGCCTTTGGCATCGGCATTAAGACAATAGCACCGGGATTTATCAGAACCGAATTTGGATCAAATGTGGTAATCACAAGTACCGAACCTTATAAAAAAGCTATGGATCATTACTTAGGCGTTGTTTCAAGTATGATGGACCCTAACACCAGCGGTTCAACTGCCGAACAAATTGCAGAGGTAATATATGAAGCAGCAACTGATGGGAAAGACCAGGTACATTATACTGCAGGTGCCGATTCAAAGCAGATGCATGAGCGACGTTTAGAGATAGGGGCAGAAGCATCAAGAAAAGAAATGTCGGCGATATTCCTTGGGAAATAATTTAGGCAGATACCCAAACAGGGCTGGTATGCTTTGGTATATGAGCCCTGTTTACCATATATTTGATTTGAAATGGCTAACACCACTAATCCGAATTTCCCACAGATCGTTTATTCCTGCATTTCAAAGCGAATGGTGGAAGGGGAGCTTTTTATCCGGCAACATGTAGTCGATTATATTATTTCGGGTACGTCGGAAGTACATTTTGGTGGTAAATCTCAACTATATAAAGCAGGCGATTTTAGGTTCGCGGTTAAGAACCGGTTAAGCAAGTTTGTAAAGCAGCCCGAACCAGGCGGCGAATACCGCTCTATAGCTATCTGTATAGATCAGGACACTTTACTGGAGTTAAAAGATCAATTCCGGCGTGGTATAACCGCTGCCGGTCGTAACAACGACAATGTTTTTCCATTAAAGCCCAACCACCTTTTTAACAATTACATTGATTCCCTTTTACCATATCTGGAATATAGCCAACACATGGGCGGCGAATTGGTCAAGGCCAAAATAAAGGAAGCGGTACTTGTTTTCCTTGGTACTAACCCAGAGTTAAAGGATCTGCTGTTTGATTTTAGCGAGCCCGGCAAAATAGACCTTCAGGCTTATATGGATGAGCATTACCAATACAATGGCGACCTGCAGCACTTTGCATATCTTACCGGCAGAAGTCTTTCTACCTTTAAGCGCGATTTTGAAAAAATATACCATACCACACCAAGCCGTTGGTTATTAAAAAAGCGACTTGAAGACGCGCATTATCTCTTAAAAGAAAAAAAGGTTAGGGCCTCAGAAGTCTACCTGGAGGTTGGTTTTAAGGATTACGCGCATTTCTTCGTAGCATTTAAAAAGCTATTTGGCTTATCGCCATCAATGGTTTAGGCTAAAGCTATTTAATCGATCCACTTTTTGTTTTATCTATTTCGCCCAAGCCAATTCTAAACTTAAACTCCGCCAACCAAAAATTAACGAAATGAACACAGCCAAAAATCAATGGTCAAAATTTAACAAAGTCCTCGTCGCGGATTGTTCTAAATTCTCCGGGGCCGTATGTTATATTCTGCCGTGTAAGCGCGGTGGCAGTTAATACGAACACGGTAAATATTAATGGCTTATCACCTGCCGACCGGGGCAATGTATATTCCGTATCGATGCTGTCGATAAAACTATAGGTAAAATCAACCTTGCTGCCCTTCAACATTGATAGGCCCGTGCCATCTGCATTGTATTGCAGGAAATCATTGTCGGTATAATCCGTAATCACATCCTCAGATAATATCGTGCCTTGCGAATCCATAAACAGGCTGCGCGATTTTTTGTACTTCCATTTACCAACAATTGTAACTTTTGCAGGAGGGGGGATGTGGTTGTTTTTTTTGCACGAACCAAAAAGCAGCCCGAATACTATAACTATCAGCAGCGCCTTTTTCATAACATACTGTATTACAAATGCCCAATGCAATATACCAATTCTGATTTTAAAATAATATTAACTTTAATATTGTGGATAACAAGTATAACCTACATTTAAATCTGGTTTTTATATTTACATAGTGCCCCACCTAAATATTAATAACAGGTATAACAATTCTCAACTATACTTTTCACTTATTAATTAAAACCTAAAATGGAAACAAACACATCCTCCAAATTTGCTGCCGAATTTTTTGGCACGCTTGTTCTTGTTTTAATGGGCTGCGGCAGTGCGGTAATTGCCGGTGCAAATGGCACAACCGGTGTAGGCTTACTGGGCATTGCTTTCGCCTTTGGCCTATCAGTAGTGGCAATGGCCTATGCTATCGGGCATATTTCTGGCTGTCATATTAATCCGGCTATTTCTATAGGCATGGTTGTAGCCGGCCGTATGAAAGCAAGTGAGGCCGTAATTTATATTGTAGCGCAAATATTAGGTGCGCTTGCGGGGGCAGGTATCTTGTTGCTTATTGCATCAGGTAAAGATGGGTATGATATTGCTGTTAATGGTTTAGGGCAAAATGGCTATGCTGCTTCTTCGCCTGCACATTATAACCTGCAGGCAGGTTTTATTGCCGAAACAGTTTTTACTTTTATATTCCTGTTTGTTATTTTCGGGTCAACATCTACCAAAAATATACACGGCGGTTTCGCGGGCATATCTATAGGTTTAAGTTTGGTGCTTATTCATATTGTGGGGATACCTGTTACAGGTGTATCTGTTAACCCAGCAAGAAGCATAGGCCCGGGCTTGCTGGTTGGTGGTGCAGCAATAAGCCAGTTATGGTTGTTTATTGTTGCCCCAATTTTGGGCAGTATATTAAGCGCGGTTGTATGGCGATATATGTTAGAGCGGAAATAATAAGATAAGGGTCTGTGGCACTCAGTACAGTATCCTGATAATATCAAATAAGAAGGGGAAAGATGTGAATCGCATCTTTCCCCTTTTGTTTAACCTATTTTAGTTTAAATGAATGCTGCTAAGGCCTTTTTCTAAAGCGGTATCTTGTATACCCGGGATAGATGTGCCTTCAACCCTGAAAACGGTAATATCTGTTAAGCCAATAAAGCCCAGCATGTGTTTTAGGTAAGGTACTGCAAAATCGAAGCCAGCCATGGGGCCTTCAGAAAAAATACCACCTGATGCTAACGCCAGGTAAACCTTTTTACCTGGTAGTAAGCCCTGTGGACCATTTTCGTCGTACTTAAAAGTAACGCCCCGCCTAACAATATGGTCTATCCATGCTTTTAGGGTAGAGTGAATGTTAAAGTTGTAAATAGGCACTCCAATCACAATAATATCGGCATCCTGTATTTCTGATATCGCATCTTCAGAGTGTTTAATAGCCACTAAGTTTTCTGGCGTTCTGTTTTCTGCGGGTGTGAAAAAGGAAGTAAGATGGGCTTCTTCCAGGTGTGGAAATTGTTGCTTTACCAAATTAGTTTCTTTTACGGTACTGCCGGGGTAAGCCGCCTGTATTTTTTCAACAACAGCATTACCAAGCTTTATGCTCAAAGAAGCATCGCCTCTTGGGCTTGAAATGATATGAAGGATCTTTTTCATCGTTTTTAATATTTTATATGGTCAAATCTATGTATATTTGGTTATAAAATATTAGTAGTATACAAAAGGTTAGTGATAACCTTTTTGTTAGTTTTTTGAAAATCAATTAGTTATGAATAGAACGATTAGCCCAACCTCTGAGGCGTGCACTAACAGGCTTACCTCTATTGGCGATGCCCTTTATGTTATTGGCGGTAAGTGGAAACTGCGGGTAATAGTTGCTTTACTTGAAGGCAGTAAACGCTTTAACGAGATACAGCGTTCAATAGATGGCATATCGGCCCGTGTATTATCCAGCGAACTAAAAGAGCTGGAATTGAATGGTTTTGTAACCCGTATTGTGCATACAGGAACACCTATAGTGGTAGAATATCAGATCACCGAGTATGCCGACACGTTAAGTGGGGTTTTAAATTCCCTGTCAAGCTGGGGGGCTATGCACCGCGATAAACTTAGACGGGAAAGATAGATCATAAATATGCAGATCTAATACAGAAACGCTATATTGGTTTGCCATTTAAATCTATCTTACTTGTATGAAAAGAATCATCAGCCTGTATGTACTGTGTTTGGTCATCATATCTGCTGCATCTGCCCAAAAAAAGAAGGTCAGCATTAAAAAGCCTACCGAGCTTACTTCAATTGCCCCGGTTGGCATTATCAAAAATATTAGCGACTCGGCCCTGCTTGATATTGTGCAGCGCCAAACATTCAGATATTTCTGGCATTTTGCCCACCCGATTAGCGGCCTGGCGCGCGAACGGGACAACACCGTTAAGGGCCAGTATTACTGGGATTACATAAACGAGGCATACGACGAGCCCAACTTAAGTAAAGGTACCTTTGGCCCCGAAGCCTGCGCGATAGGTGGCACCGGTATGGGCATCCTGGCTACAGTTGTTGCAACAAACCGAGGCTGGATAGGAAGGGATACGGCCCTTAAACGGCTTATAAAAATTGTAGATTTCTTGATCAAGGCCGACTGCTACCATGGCATATATCCGCATTTTATGAATGGTGCCACAGGTAAAACAATTGCTTTTGACAGATTAGATGATGGTGCAGATATTGTAGAAACATCATACCTGATGATGGGCCTTTTGGGCGCTAAAGAGTATTTTAATGGCAATACCAAGGCCGAAAAATATTTCCAGAAGCGGGTACAGCAAATGTGGGATGCAGCTAACTGGAACTGGCACAGTAAAGAAGATAACAAGCACCTGTACTGGCACTGGAGCCCAACCAACGATTTTGATATGAACTTCCCCGTTGGCGGGTACGACGAAGCTTTGATAACTTACATTGTTTCGGCGTCATCACCAAGGCACCCCATATCAAAAGAACTTTACGAAAATAGCTGGGTTAAATCTGATAGCTGGAAAAACGGCAAAACCTATTACGGTCACGAGTTGCCTTTAGGGAATTTTGACAGGGGCGGCCCGCTGTTTTTTGAACAATATACCTACATGGGTATCGACCCTAACGGGCTAACTGACGACCATGGAATTGACTACGCGGTACAAACAAAAAATCACACTTTAATAAACCGCGCCTATTGTATCGAGAACCCTAAAAAGTATAAAGGTTACGGCGAAAACTGCTGGGGTTTAACTGCCGGGGATAGTTATAAAGGTTATGTTGCCCATTGCCCCGAGGTTGATTATGGCGTGATAC
This sequence comes from Mucilaginibacter sp., assembly GCF_028288105.1. Lineage (GTDB taxonomy): Bacteria > Bacteroidota > Bacteroidia > Sphingobacteriales > Sphingobacteriaceae > Mucilaginibacter. The sequence goes on from NZ_JAQBOI010000146.1 coordinate 25,758, forward strand.
AGCCTACGGCAGCCCTATCATCATTCCCTTATACGCCGCAGTATTCTATGCAGGCGCTTAAACATTTTTATTATGACCTGGGCGATAAAATTTGGGGGCCATATGGTTTTGCCGATGGCTTTAGCGAATCGCATAACTGGTACGCAAAAACACATTTGGCGATAGACCAGGGGCCGATTGTGGTAATGATAGAAAACTATCGCAGCGGGCTTATATGGAAACTATTGATGAACAACCCCGATATCCGTAACGGCTTAAAACGCCTGGGCTTTAAAAGTAAATGGATAAAGGAATAAGTTTTTAGAAAAGCCATTCCTGTAATTTTTGTAGTATTGCTATTCAACATCGCACCTCTATGAAAAAATATTTTATAGCCTTGTCTTTTATATTAATATCCTGCGCGGCATCGGCACAAAACAATAAAGCAATGAAATGGCTTAACGAACCAAAGAAATGGGAAGGTAACGCCCAGAAACTGACCATGACAGTTGACCCGGGTACAGATTATTGGCGCATAACCCATTATGGTTTCATTCGCGATTCGGGGCCATTTTATTTTCAGGAGGCCGAGGGCAACTTTGAAGCATCGGTAAAAATAACCGGGAACTACCAGGAGCTTTTTCACCAGGCAGGTTTAATGATACGTATTGATAACAAAAATTGGATTAAAACCGGTATTGAGTATGTGGATGGTGTGCAAAATGTAAGCGCTGTAGTAACCCGCGAAGTATCGGATTGGTCGGTAGTGCCGCGTACGGATAGCCCTAAATCTATCTGGCTTAAATTGCTGCGTAAAGGCGATTATGTAGAGATTCGTTATTCTTTCGATAACAAAGATTTTAAAATGCTGAGACTGGCTTATTTCCCGCCGAACGTAAAGGCCGAAATAGGCATGGTGGCCGCTGCACCGGGTAAATTAAGCTTCCCGGTTGTATTTGAAAATTTTGTTGTAAAGAAGGTAGAGTAGAACGAAATAATGATTAAAAAAGAAAGCCTTCAGCATAATACCGAAGGCTTTTTTATTACATAGGCAATGAGCCGGCCAGTACAGGGTCGACCGGGGTAATGAGATTGTTAGGGTCGTGCGCGTAACCCAGTATATATAAGGTTTTTTCGCCACCGCCGGCACCGCCATACAAGTGCGTTTTATCCATATGCAGGGCAGTTATTCCATTACCAACCTTCATGGTTTTTTGTGAAACGCCCGATTTTGGTGCCCAGTAAATTACCATCAGGTCGCCACGTGTATCCTCCATATTGCTGTGGCTGTTAATGTATATCAGGTTGCCATCAACAATAATATTCTGCATAAAAATATTGATGTTACTTAGTAAGGTTAAAGCCGGTGGGCTTTGGTTCAGATCGTAAACTCTTAGCTGGGTATCGTAGGCTGCACAAAACAACAGATCATCTTTAATGGTAATTGGGGCCATAGCGCCGTTGGCGCTTCGCGGTTCGGCTTTAATGGTATCTGTAACTTTTTTGGTTTTTATATCAATAACCTTTAAACTGGTAAAGCTATCGCTGTTAAACCAGGCCATAATATAAAGTTTTCCATTTTTAACCCTTAACCCGTTACCGCGCGGGCTGCCGGCAGATTGTAACGGGTCTGGAAAGTAAAGATCATCTTCAAAAGCAAACGTTTTAAGATTTATAACTTTGATGGTAAAGCCCTTAACACCCATAGCCATAAACATGGCGTACAGGTAATCGCCATCAATATCATAACCCATTAAAAACGCGCCTTTAAACCAGCCGGATCCCGGCGGGGAATAGCTAAGGCAGCCAACAATGTTTGGTGTATTACCCAGGGCTATTTTGTTAATATCCCACCGCGATGAGTCGCTTTCCGACATGGAGGCCGTGTAGGCAAAACCATCCTTTTCGGCCAGTGTCCAGTTCAGGCGCACATCCGGAATAATGAGTTCATTTAGCTTTTGCGCGTCTTTGGTACGTATAGTAATAAATTTAGGGTTGGTTACCTGCATACCGCACTGCAGATAAACATTATCGCCTTTTGGCAAAATATCTATTACATCGGTATCCAGTTCAATTTTATTTTGCAGCGATGTTTTAGGTACAAAGTTAACGTACACTTTTACCTCGTCGTTCATGTTGCCTACGTAAGTATTGTAATAGTTTTGGGCTACTGCAGGCGTTCCGTTATAGTGGTAAGCCTCTATGATAAGCATCAACGCTTTTAGCTGTAAGCCATAGTAGTACATAAATTGCATATGTATCATTTCGGCATACTCATCTACGCTTTTGGCTGCTTTAAAGGCAACGCGTGTTCCCAACGAGGTCATATTTTCGCCGCCGGATGGTGTGCCGATCAAATTGTTTTTTATGGCAATAAATGCATTGGGTATAGTAGCACGTATAGTGGCAGCCAGCTCATCCATTTCCAGTTTAGAACCTGCACCTGGTTCTAAGCGCGCATACATCTGCAAACGCTCAAATGCAGCATCAATATTTGCGGCAACAGGGTTAAGGGCCTGGGTTGCGGTGTAGTATTTGGCGCCATCTATTTCGGTTTTAAATACTTCAATGGCTTCGTTTAGTTTAGAGCTTAATGCGTCTATCTTGCCTTCAATAACCTTTAGCTCCTGGTATTGCTTTTCAAGTGCCTCTTTAACTTCGTCCTTTGGTTCGGGGCCGGGGCCAAGGCCCACCAGGTTCATTATCCAGCCGGTGGCTTTCTTTTTTACTTTAGATATAACAGCATCTTTTAAATCGCCTAAAATAGATTGGAAGATATCCGTGTCTTTATCGCCCGCTAAAAGCGCACGTTGCTGGGGCTGCTCTTTTTGGAGAGCAAAGAGCGCCTCCATTTCTTTTTCAATATTCATAATTGTGATGGTTAATGCAACTAATTTACAACAAAAGCGCATTGAAAATTGGATTTATAACGGATAATGGGCATTTATTGGAAAAAGGGGCATAATAGCTTTTCAGGATAGTAATTTTAGCCTGATGGGCACCCAAATTTCTTCTTCAGATCCCGGGTCATCATTTTTATACTTCTCGCCCAATATTTCAAAATGCGGGCGGTTATCTACTTCGTAAAGGGATGCAGGGAGCCAGGTATTAAAAATGTAATTAAATGTTGGTCCAAAAGCAGCCGGGGCGCCTTTGTATAAGAATACCGCATACATGCCACCTTGTAATGTAAAGATTTCCATGTCATCGGGTACTAAGTTAAAATCAGTAACCTCAACAGCAGCCCATTTTTGGTGGACGGTGTTTGGCGTGAAATCTTTAAAATTAAGCGATGTGTTATAAACCTGCATGCAAATTACATCAGCATTTACTTTGTTTTTTATTTGATGGCGACCAGGCATAAAGCTTTGAAATAGCGCGCGGGTTTTGTTATCGGCCAAACTCATTTGTATCTTTTTGCCCATTAACTTTTTTGCTGGTATGGTTTCTATCTTTGGTTGTAGCATATCATATTATGATTGCAAATATACTTCCTACCTTTGCAAAATATTATGGCAGATCAATCAACCCCTCAACCCGACGAAAAAACAAACCTGCACCCGCGCAACGCGCACCGTAACCGGTACGATTTTGCATCGCTTGTAAAAGCCTTGCCCGGGTTGCGTGAGTTTGTTTCGCAGAACGAACACGATGATCTGTCTATTGATTTTACCGATCCGGATGCTGTTAAAACGCTTAACCAGGCTTTACTAAAACAGCACTATGGTGTGAACACCTGGGATATCCCCGAAGGCTTTTTGTGCCCACCCATTCCCGGTCGGGCGGATTATATCCACTACATTGCCGATGTACTGGCCGAAGGCAATAATGGCGAAGTGCCAACAGGGAATAGCATTAAAGTACTTGATGTTGGCGTTGGGGCAAACTGTATTTACCCGTTAATAGGGCACAAAACTTATGGTTGGAGTTTTGTAGGAAGCGAAGTGGATTACATAGCGGCTGCTTCGGCAAAAAAGATAGTTGAAGATAATGGATTGGCCGGGGCTATCGAGATCCGTAAGCAAACAACCTATGCAAATATTTTCGACGGCATTATAAAGCCCGGCGAAAAGTTTGATATGACCATGTGCAACCCACCATTTCACTCATCATCCAAAGAGGTTAACGAAAAATCCAGCCGCAAATGGAAAAACCTGGGGCAAGACAAAGGGACTGACCTCAACTTCGGCGGCCGCAATAACGAACTTTGGTACGAAGGTGGCGAACCGCGTTTCCTGAATAAAATGATAACCGAGAGTAAACAATTTGCAAGATCATGTAAGTGGTTTTCCTCGTTGATATCAAAGAAAACAACATTAGATGGCTGCTATAAATCGCTTGATTATTACAAGGCGGCCGATGTAAAAACCATCACCATGTCGCAGGGCCAAAAAACCAGCAGGGTGCTGGTGTGGCGGTTTTAGCAAAGTAAACCATAGCCAGCCGGTCATTACAAACGGGTGGAAGTGTTCACGTTCACCACACACACAAACACCATGAACGCACATAAGTATCTAATAATCAGAAACTTAATTTTATTGGTGTAACAAGCATGACACCAAATCAGCAACTGATACATTTTATCGGATGCTGATTTGGCTTATTCGGTATCTTCGAAGCACCTATACCTCTGTCATCTAACCCTTCCGCCGGGTGGAATTAAAACCTGTCCCAAAACGCAGGCGGCTCTATACCCAGCGCGCGTAGATAAACATAACCCTGGCCGCGGTGATGGATCTCGTTATCAAAAAGATACTGTAGTGTGTTTATAATAGTGTTTGGGTATTGGCCAAAAGCGGCTTCTGTTTCAGAAAAACGTTCGGCAGGTATTTGCGGCCATAACACATCTATTTGTTCGGTCACATCGTCCCAGGCTTCCAATAGTTCGGCTTTGGTGGCAATGGTTACTTCATCATTAAAGTGATCAAGGGCAGGGGTGGTTTCCCATTTGCCAGTTACAATGCCATTCATTCCTGCACTGGCCAGGCCTATCATTTCGCCTGCAAGGTGGTTATAGGCGCGCATGCCGCCTATGGTAAATTCAAAAAGCTCTTTCTCGGGGAAGGCAGCCAGTACCCTGCGGCTTAACGCACGATGCGCCTGCCAGTTTTTCAAAAAAGCATCAGATGTTATTACCGGTGTGTTAGTTGTTGCTGTTGTGTTTGTCATGGCTTATAGTTTTAAGTTTATGATACAAAGAAACTATAGGCCAATGACAGCAGTATGTCAGCAGGAATTAAATGTTTTAAAAATAAAGAGAGCTATGATTGGAGAATTTTCTTTACCCATGCAATAGCTTTTATTATTGAAGCTTTAGTGGTGGGCCTACAACTTGCATCTCATTGTCAGAAAATATCTTAGCCAACTCTTCTTGTGATGGCTCATGATCAAGTGCAGCTATTGTTACAAAAAAGCTTTCTAATTTGCCGGCTGGTTGCAAAGTCACAGTCATTTTTCCTGTTTCAGAAACCTGAGTCCACGCATGTGGTACTTTCATGGGTAAAAATATACTATCACCGGCTTTAAGATGGTAATTATCATCCCCTACCTTAAACTGATATTCGCCTTCTAAAACATAAAAAACTTCATCTTGCGAGTGATGGATATGTAAGGGTGTCCCTTTACCTTGAGATAGGCTGGTTTGTTCAAATATGGCAAATTGTCCGTTAGTATCACTACCAGATACTTTCACATCAAGAACATTTTGATTGACACCTTTCAGTTTAATATGGCCGTGTATCCTGCCCTCGCCGGCCGCAGCCTTAAAGCCTTTCCCTGTCCTAACAATGTTTTTGTAATTAAATGATTTTCCAATCAGCGGAATTGCCGCAGTAGCTAATAATGCCCCAAGAAACTTATTTCTTTTCATAACCATACATTTTAGTGAACAATAGCTACTCAAAGCTAAATATAAATACTTAATAATGAGTGGGTAAGTGCTGTTGGTGGTGAATGGTATTACTTCTTAATGCCCTGTATCAGCCCCCGCCAGGTTCCTGCCAACCTAATGCTACATATGCTATACCTTATAAAAAAAAGCTTGTAAGTAGATAGCAATCTTTGACTTTCAGGCACGTTCATTGTACATATAACTACATGCAAATCAACTATTTCACACTTGGCATAATAGTAGTGGTGCTATTAGCATTGGTAATATGGTTAGTATGGCGTAACCGTAAAGACGAAAAAGCTTTTGAAAAGGATGAGATAGATTCATCAATAGTAGATCCTGAAGACCCGGAGAAGGAATAACATCAACCCCGGGTTCGGTGTCCTCACCGAATTATAGCTCATCCGCCAAAAACTCATTCACCATGGCCACAAACAGGTCTGGTATTTTACTTTCGGGCTTGGGCATAAAAGCTTCGCCTATGTAGCTGCCATGTGTTCCTGGCAATATAGCTAAACGGCCATGCGGTAGAGTGCGGCTCATTTGGGCGGCATGCTCTGGTGTGGGCAGGTCCTGGTCGCCTATTACAACAAGTGATGGTGCCTGTATCTTTTGCAGATCCTCGTCCGTCCAGCCTTTAAACGTATACATACGCTGCACATCCTTGTTAAACATATTCATCAGGCCTGCTTGAGTACCTATTTTCAGATATTCATCTTTATAAATCTGTGGCATGTGGCTAAAGTCGGGCTTCTCAAAACCTTTCCAAAAGGCTTCGGGTGCGGCATCCCTTTTATAAAAGGCCGAGGCGATTACCAATTTACGCACTTTATCCGGGTGGCGAATGCCCAGCTCTAAACAGGTCTGGCCGCCATTACTAAATCCTAATATATCTGCTTTGGGTATATTTAATTGCTTTAATAGTTCTGCTACATCGTCGGCGTCCTGTATAAATGATTCGGGCGCATCGCGGTCGCCGCTGTGGCCGTGGGCTTGCAGTTCAACCGCTATAACCTGATGGGTTTTGGCCAAAATGGGTATTATCCGGCTAAAATTTGTTTTTATGGTAGAGCCGCCGCCATGTATCAAAACCAGCGGGCTGCCCGTTCCGTGTATCTCATAATACATTTTTATGCCGTTAACATTGGCATATTTGCCCGTAGTTTGGGCTTCTGTTGTATTAACTGTCATGATCAATATCAAATTAAAAATGAATATTTTGATGTGCCGCATAATTTATCTTCTTTGTTTGAGGGTGGAGGTGAGGCTCTACGCCGCTACATCCTTACTGTACTTATTCCTGTATTCTGCCGGCGATAGGCCGGTTATCTTTTTAAATATCATCCGGAAGGCTTTGGTATCGGTATAACCAACGTTGTACATCACTTCGTTCACGTTTTCGCGGATAGTTTCCAGGCTCATTTTCGCGGCTTCTATACGTACGCGCTGCATATATTCTACCACGGTGTTTGATGTAGCTTTTTTAAAGCGGCGCTCTAAGTGCCTGCGACTTAGGGCAAGCATTGATGCAAGGTGATCTACCGTAATTTTTCCCTGGTAGTTGTGCTCAATAAAATCTTGCGCTTTTTTAATTACATCGTCATCATGGTCCTTTTGCCCGTGAAAAATGATGAACAGCGATTGGCTGTTGCGTTCTATATCTATCTCAAATATTTTTGATGAGTTAATAGCCATATCCCTGCCGGCAAATTTCTCAACCAGGTATAAAAGCAAATTAAGAGATGAGTAGGCGCCCCCACTGGTATAAATGCCGCCCTCGTCTGTAATTATCTTATAGGGCATTAAGTTTACATCAGGGAACATCTTTCTAAATTCATCGGCCATTAGCCAATGTGTAGTACAGCTACGCCCCTTTAGTAACCCTGTAGAGGCCAGTATAAAGGCGCCTATGCAAAGCGATACCACTTCTGCACCCGTTTTATACTGTTTTATTATCCAGGGGATAAAATCGCTATTGTCGCTTAGCACTTTATTTATATCGCCATGCACCGCAGGGATAATAATGAGGTCGGTTTTAGCAATCTCATCAAAGGCAAATTCGGGCTTAATGGTGAACAAGCCATTAGTTAAAGCGGTTTCTTTATTTAAACCAACCAATTGTATCTTAAACAGCGGCGCTTTCTTCATCCTGTCAAGCGTTTGATTTACCATCGAGAACATCTTATAGGTGGCCTCTATGTTGCTCAGGCTGGTTTCGCCCTGCGGGATAAGTATTGATATATGTTTCATGGTATCAAAGTTAGATGGTATCATCGTCGCAATCAACCCCTTAGATTGTCGTAATTACCCCCCTTTAAATATACTAAAGACACGCACCTTTGTATCGTATCAAATAATTAATTTTATGATGATCGAGGTTTTTAAAACAAATGTGCAGGAGATGGATAGGTCAAGGATACTTATTCAAAAGCTATTAGAACAATTCCCGGCCAGTAAAATTAACTTCGACCTGGAAGATTGCGACAAGATACTACGGGTAGAAGGGAAGGACTTTTGTGCCAACCGTGTAATAGAATTGCTTAAATTGAACGGACATTATTGCGAAGTACTTACATAACCTATTTATAAACCATTAAAAGATAGAAACCATGTCAAAAATTAATGCCTACATCAACTTCAGGGATAATAACTGTCGCGAAGCCATGAACTTTTATAAAGAATGCCTTGGCGGCGAGTTGAGCTTAATTGTAGTTAAAGAATCGCCCATGAAAGATATGTTCCCGCCGCAACTGCAGGATATTATTTTACATGCCGACCTTACAAAAGGCGACCTAACCCTGCTTGGTTCTGATATGCCAAATGATGATATTACATCAGATAGTGGCCCGGTATCATTAACGCTAACCTGCGACAGCAAAGCTGAGGCATCGGCCATGTTTGATAAACTTAGCGCGGGCGGCAAAATAGTGCACCCCATGAGCACATTTTTTGCCGGCACAATGGGCAACATAATTGATAAATTTGGGAGCCGCTGGGGTATATTTACTGCAGAACAATAACCATAACCTAACCTTATCATGAAAACAAAAACAATAAAAATAATTTACTGGGTACTCACCGTCATCTTTGTTTTGTTTATGGCGATGGATGGCGGAGCTGGTATTGCCCGTGAAAAAACCGGCCAGGAAGTTATGAGGCACCTGGGGTACCCCATTTACATAATGGTAATAACAGGTGTATTTAAAGTGTTAGGGGCCATAGCAATAGCTCAAAATAGTTTAAAAACTATTAAAGAGTGGGCGTTTGCAGGCTTCTTTATCACCTTTGTTGGCGCATCTGCATCAAGAGCTTTTGTTGGTGATAGTATTGGTTTACTGATGTTTCCATTGGTAATTCTTGTTGTAATGTTTATCTTGTACTACTTCTGGAAACGATACGAAACCATTAAAACCGCATAATTATGAATGATACTATAACGACCATCCTCGGCATTTTTGCAGGCATAATTGTAGTAGTGCTTGTATTAGCTTTAATTGCACCAAAAGCATATACCGTTCAGCGTAGCATTATTATTAATGCGCCCCGCCAGCAAGTATTCGATTATATTAAATACCTGCGCAACATGGATCACTACAGCAAATGGGTGATGACCGACCCAAACAAACGCATGACCTATACCGGTACAGACGGAACAGAGGGTTTCAATGCCGCCTGGGATAGCGATATGAAGCAAGCGGGAAAAGGCCACCAAACTTTGGAAAAAATTGTAGACGGCGAAAGGATAGATATCCGCGTGGTATTTATAAAACCGTTTGCCGGCGTAGCTGATACTTATATATCAACACAAACCGTAACCGATGATACTACTACGGTAAAATGGAGTTTTGATAGTAAAATGGCTTTCCCAATGAATGCTATGCTGCTGTTTATGAATATGGATAAAATGCTGGGTAAGGATATGGAGATAAGCCTGAATAATTTGAAACAGATACTGGAAAAGCAATAAACTAAACACACAAACCTAAAACTAAATACTATGAAAATTGCAATGATCATTGTTCGTACACTGATGGGGCTTATGTTCCTGTTCGCATCGGTTGTAGTGCTTTTTAAAATTGATATGGGTAAAATGCCCGAAATGAGCGAGGCCAATAAAACTTTTATGGCGGGTATAATGGCATCCGGTTATTTACTGACTTTTATAAAGGTAACAGAACTGGTATGCTCCATCGCGTTTTTAACTGGCAGGTTTGTTACACTTGCCGCTGTTGTGATCTTCCCGATCATCATCAACATACTGTTAACACACATCTTCGTAGCACCATCCGGGATACCTACCGCGGCGTTGCTTTTAATTGGAGATTTGTTCCTGGCGTATTACTATCGTAAAAATTACGTTTCGCTATTTGCGGTGAAATAAGCATTTAATTTTTACCACTAAGGACACAAAGATTTTCACAGAGGGTGCAGAGAAATAATCTCTGTGCCCTCTGTGTTTAAACGGGATGCAAATCCTCCGTGTTCTCTGTGGTGAAAAATTAATAAATTAGCACATGCAAAAACTGGCTTTCTTTATTTTGTTCCTGTCGATAATTAGCATTGGCGATAATTAGCTTACGCACCGTACCGATGATGTCCCTACTATGTTCAAAGGCAATTTCGTAGATGATTATGGCATCCGTTATACCATTAATGATACCTTGTTTATACAGCAGCCACGCACCAAATATCACATCATAAAATGGAATGTTAAAGACCAGTATATTGTTGCCCGCAATGATGATCAAAACCCCGGAGAAGGTGGCCTGTATACCCGGATAGATTACATGCAGTTCAGCAATATGGAGCCTTGGAAATGGGGTTTCTGCCTGAGCATTTACGACGCAAAAACGGATATTATCGCCCAAAATACGGCCAAAACCGACCGTCAGAATCCCAAGAAAGGGTGTAACGGCTTTCCTTTTTCAAGAATGAAGAGGAAGGAGTAAGGCTAATTTAGATTTACCACAGAGGGCACAAAGGATTTGCTGTTTTTAACTACAAAGAGCACAGAGCTTGTCTCTTGATTTCTCTCTGTGCACTTTGTGACTAATACATTTTATGTCTTTGTGTACTCTGTGGTTAAATAACCTCCAAGTAGAAAGCCGCACCAAACTGGCGCGGCCTCTTTATGCAAACTAATATCTGCAAACTTATTTTAGCCGGCTCTTCAATTCGCTGATCGGCATGGTGATCATACGACCAACTGGTTTTTTGCCACGGTAAGTAATAACCCTTAGCTGCGTAGCATCAATAGGGATATTAAGTACACCGATATATTTTGGATAGAAATTATCGGGGTACGAATTATCGAAACTGTAGTAAATATCCAGCCCCGGTACCTCGGTAGTAAGTGTGACATTTAAAGTGCTATCGGCATTGCGGCCCGGTTTAAAATCCGGATCATAAACACTTGGCGCGTATTTGATCTCGGCTTGGTTAAAACGGTCGAAATGTTTCTCTACTTTGGTAAAAAAGGTATTAAAATTCTTTTTAGCCGGCGGCGACCATACACTCTCTGCCAGTGCAAAACCACGCGGCCAGGTCATATACTCGGCCTGGCGAATGTTGTACACTTGCTCGGTCCAAAGGTTGGCTTGCCCGCCTTTTATAAGCTTGGCATCAACACCTGCCGGAACCGGGTCAAACTCATACGTTTTGCTCAGGCGTAATGTGGCATATACATGCGGCTCCATTACACGGTCGCTTTGCATGTAATCAAGGTAAACAAAGGTAGTTGGGCTCATTACCACCTCGTGGCCAAGCTTGGCCGCTTCAATACCACCCTTAACCCCGCGCCAGCTCATCAGCGCAGCATTAGGGCCAATGCCACCTTCCAGTATCTCATCCCAACCCATAAACTTTTTACCTTTCGATTCTACTATCTTTTCAAGTCGCTTTTCAAAATAGCTTTGTACCTCTTCCTGGGTTTTCAGGTTTTCTTTAGCCATTAAAGCTTTAACAGCATCGCTTTGCTCCCAAAAGTTTTTGGCACATTCATCGCCACCCATGTGGATATACGGGAAAGGGAATAGCGCTGCTATCTCGCCAACTACCTTGTCTAAAAAGGTATAGGTGAACTCGCCTGCTGGGTTTAGTGTATTATCTACCAACGCAGGGTGGCCGGGTTTTGACCAGTCCATTATCTTTTCGCCTGAACGTACCGCATATTTATCTGCACCGGCCGTGGCCGATAACTCGGGATATGCTACAACAGCGGCAAGGCTGTGGCCGGGCACATCAACCTCGGGCATAATGTTTACAAACCTGTCTTGCGCGTATTTAATCACTTCACGGATATCGTCCTGTGTATAATAACCGCCGTAGGTGCGTGGTTCATCAGGTTTTGGTGGGATGAAATTCCCAAATTCGCCCTCGCGCTTAGCATTGTAAGCACCAACCGTAGTTAGCTTAGGGTAGCTTTTAATTTCAACACGCCAGCCCTCATCATCTGTTAGGTGCCAGTGGAAAAGGTTAAGCTTGTATTTTGCCATGTTATCAATATAGCTCATTACCTCTTTTTTGGTGAAGAAATGGCGGGATACATCAAACATTAAACCTCTCCACTCAAAACGAGGGTAATCGGTTATATCAACAATGGGTACAGCCCAGGTTACATTCTTAGCAATCTCTTTACCTTCAATTTGGTTGGGCAGCAATTGCAATAAGGTTTGTACACCGTAATATAAACCGGCTTCGGCATTGGCCCTTATGGTAATGCTTTTTGCTTTAACAGACAGGTAGTAGCCCTCTTTGCCAATTACATTATCGGGTGTTTTGTTGAGCACCAGTTTAATTGTAGCATTAGGTGCCGCTGCCCTTACACGAATAATTTTACCTGTAGCGGTAGAAAACTTGTTTTTAATAAGATTAAGCACCGGTGTCATGGCATCCTGCGAAGCCGCTTGTACAACCAAAACCTTTGGCAGTACAAACCTGCCGGTGTGTTGGGTTATTTTAACAGGTTCGGGGATAATGGCAATTGTTGTGTTTGCCTGGCCAAAGGCGAGCGTTCCTATAAGGCAGGAGCATACCAGTAAGCATAATTTTTTCATGTAGTATAATTGATGGTTTATAACTGAGGTATCAACATGCAATTTATAACTTTTTAAATAATATTAAAAAGTTTAGGAAACATATTTTCATTATGGTTTTTTTATTAAATTGCCTTTCGTAACTACAACTGCGCCTGCAGTTAATTAACCAATTATTAAAGCTTAACTAATTAGAATCATGTCAACCGACCGTAGGAAATTTTTGAAGCATTTGGGTACCTCAGTTTTACTGACATCGGCCTCGCTTACCAGCTTAGCAGCTAAAGAAGAAAACGAAGTAAGGATATTACGCGAACAGAAACGTGTAGGCCCGAACGATAAAATACGGATAGCCACTATTGGCATGGGTATAATGGGCTTTAATGATACAAAGGCCGCGTTAACTGTTCCCGGTGTGGAGCTGGTTGGTGTTTGCGACTTGTACAAAGGCCGCCTGGATCGTTCTAAAGAGGTTTATGGCAAAGATTTGTATACTACTAACGACTACCGCAATTTATTAGAACGTAAAGATATTGATGCGGTTATTATAGCCACCAGCGATAACTGGCATAGCCAGATAGCTATTGATGCCATGCACAAAGGCAAAGCAGTGTACAGCGAAAAACCAATGGTACACCTGATAAGTCAGGGCCTTGCCGAAATACAGGCGCAAAAGGATACCAAAATGGTTTTCCAGGTGGGCAGCCAAAGGGTGAGCAGTATTGCTTACCGCAAGGCTAAAGAGATGTACGAAGCCGGCGCTATAGGTAAGATCAATTCTATCGAAGCATCGTTTAATCGCCAGAGCGCTTTGGGTGCCTGGCAGTATACCATCCCTACTGATGGTAATATACAGAATGTAGATTGGGCACGCTTTCAGTCTAACGCGAAAGTGAAACATGACTTTGACCAGAACCGCTTTTTTAGATGGAGAAATTATCGCGAGTATGGCACTGGTGTAGCCGGCGACTTATTTGTGCACCTGTTAAGCGGGATCCACTTTATTACCGGTTCAAAGGGCCCCGAGCGTATTTATGCCATAGGCGATCTTACTTTTTGGAAAGATGGCCGTAACGTGCCCGATGTAATGAGCGCTGTGATACATTATGGCGATACAAAAGAGCATCCGGCTTTCCAGGTTACGCTGCGGGTTAACTTTATAAGCGGCGAGGGCGACCACGGAACCACTAAAATAGTAGGATCGGAGGGGGTGATAGATCTTGGGGGCGAAGGAGAAAGCTTTACTATCCGTAAAAACAAAATGTCGGTAGCCCCGGGTATAGGCGGTTGGGATTCGTTATTTACTTATACAGAAGCCGAGCAAAAGGCTTTGATGGACGATTACAATAAGCGTTTTTCGCAGACCGATCAGGAAACACCACATATCCCGGATATCACTTATCGCGCACCTGACGACTATAACGCCTCAAACGATCACTTTGCCAACTTTATGGAATCGGTACGTACCGGTAAACCTGTTGTGGAAGATGCTGTATTTGGATTTAGGGCCGCTGCCCCATGCCTGGCATGTAACGATAGTTATTTCCAAAATAAAGTTATTCACTGGGATGCCGAGAAGATGAAAATTGTTTAACGCTATCTTGAAATAGGAACAAAAAAAGAGCCCCGATCAAAAATCGAGGCTCTCTTTTTATGCAAGGATATGTCATGCCGAATTTCGGCATCTCTCAAGCAAAATTGACTACCTGTCCTGTGGGATCCTGAACAAGTTCATGATGGTGATTATTATGAATGTCAGTCTGAGCTTGTCGAAGACCTGAACGCCTGGCTAATGGTTCGACAGGCTCACCATGACAATATGGACTATTTTATCTTATTTGCCGTAACCCCTTCATTGGTGATCTTCACCGGGTTTATTAAACCATCATTATCAAAGGTCATTTTATCAATACAGGTTACACGGTGGTTGCCATCGGTTTCGGTAAGGGGGCGGCGGTGGTAAATAATATACCATTCATCTTTACCCGGCACTTGTATCACCGAATGGTGGCCTGCGCCTGTAGCCACTGCAGGGTCTTGTTTTAGTACAACACCTATCTTTTTAAACGGACCGTTTATATTATCGCCAACGGCATAAGCTACGCGGTAATCGGGGCCTGTCCATCCACCTTCACTCCACATAAAGTAGTATTTGCCTTTACGGATAAACATAATAGGACCTTCCACATAACCCTCAGGTGTCATTTCCTTAAAGGTTTTGCCATCTGGGGCGGGTTCAATACCTGTAAAATCATTCTTTAGCTTCGCGATGTTGCAATGGCCCCATCCGCCATAAATAATATAATACTGGCCGTCGGTATCTTTAAACACAAACTGATCAATAGGCTGTGCGCCATTTACTATTTTATCAATAAGTGGTTTGCCTAAATAATCTTTAAAAGGACCTTCGGGTTTATCGGCGACAGCTACACCAATGCCACCATATTCTTTATCGCTTTGTATATCGTTTGCACCAAAAAAGAAATAATACTTGCCACCCTTTTCAACTATTGCCGGTGCCCACATGGCGCGTTTAGCCCACTTCACGTTTGACGAATCAAGCACGTTATTGTGTTTGGTCCAGTTCACCAGGTCGGGCGATGAGAAGGCGTCAAAATGCACCTGCTTGTTATATTTATCAGAATAGGTTGGATAAACCCAATATTGCTTGCCAAATATGGTGGCTTCCGGGTCGGCATACCAACCTTCGGCTATAGGGTTGCCCGATGTGGTTTTCTTTGGGGTTTGTGCATAAGCGGCCTGTAGCATAAATGCAGGCAGTAGTGTTAATAGCAGTGTTTTTTTCATAAGTATTATTTTAGGCAGGTAACAATATAACCAATCATCTCTTTAATATACAAATTGCATTTGCCAAAGGCTTCTTCGCCGGGTACAAAGTTGGTTGGCATTATTACGCCATTAGTTGTATAATCGCAAGGGTAGGCAACCACATCCAAACCGGATTTTTCAAATATATGTCTGGCCCTGCGCATGTGGTAGGCCGAGGTAACCAATAGGTAAGGCGGCTTTAAGTTTGCCTTTTGCAATAGGATTTTCGCGTTAGCGGTATTTTCCAGCGTATTGCGGGCCTTACCATCTAAAAGGATAAGGCTATCGGCAATATTTAGTTTTCTCAGTTCTTCGCCAACAAAAGTGGCCTCGCTAAAACCATCGGGATTAAGATCTGCATTGCCGCCGCTAAACAGGATATGTTTGGCCGTGCCTTTGGCTATTAATGTTGTAGCGGTTTTCCAGCGGTCTGCGGCACCGTTAAAGTATCCCTTCCCGTCTTTACCCTCAGATACAAAACCACCCAAAACTATTACAGTGCTGTATGTTTTTGCCGAAGGCTTATATGGGCCAACATCCCACATATTGGCTATGGCATTGGCTGTAAATTGGTTGCCAAAAAACCAGAATATTATAAAAGCACTTACTAATACCCGTTGTTTTATTTTATGATTTTTGGCGAAAATAGCATAAGCCAGTAACGCGAACACCCAGGTTAGTGGCAAAATAAACACGTATAATAGTTTCGAAAGTATAAAAAACATGTATCGTAAATGTAGGCGCAAATTAATTCAAATTTTATTAATGATGCGTGTACCCGATATTTTTCCGGACATAACCTGTATTTAGGCTTAATGTCTTTTGTTGGTATTAATGTAATATACCACCCGCCAGGTGATGCGGGGTTAATCTATTTTATTGATTTAAAGCATTGTATAAAATTTCCTGCGTGTAAAATACCGTATAGGCGGTATTGTGTAGTCCGAATTATTATTGTTGCTTAGTATTTATTATTAAACCTAAATCCTAAAACAATGAAAAAACTTTTTACTCTCGCGTTCATCATGGTGGCTACTTTAGCCACTTCAAACCTGTTTGCACAGGCTGGTTTTAAACTTGGCCTGGCCGCAGAAGGGGCCTTGCCTTTAGGCACACTAAAATCTGCCTACAATATTGGTGCGGGCTTAACTATACGTGCTGCCTTTGGGCTTAATGAAAAAAGTGCGATCACTTTAACATCAGGTGCAATTGCTTTTTTGCCTAAGGACTTTTCTGACATAGATTTAGATACCAAAGCGCAATTGAACATCCCGGTAAAGGCGGGTTACAAATACATGTTAACCAGTAATTTGTATGCCATTGGCGAAGCAGGTATGACAATTGTAAGATCATATTATGGCGATGAAAACGGCGATCTGCAATCTGTAAGCAGCTCGCATTTTACTTATGCACCGGGTATTGGTGTACAATTAGGCGGCTTTGATGCCAGTATCAGGTATGAAGGTTATCAGGGCCAGGGGTTTATGGGCTTACGTGTAGGTTTTAACTTCTGATGTGAATACCCCTAATACTGAATTAAATAAAAAGGGCTGCTTAATTTAAGCAGCCCTTCTTATTTAATTATACTTTAACGTTTTCCATGCCGTATTGCTTCAATACATCAGCCGGTACACCCAGCCATTTATTTGGGGCGTTACCTGCATAGCCAATATCCTTAGTGCCCATTTCACTGCTCCAGAAGCCTGAAGCTGTCAAATCGCGCATGCGGTTAAAAAAGGCTACGCCTTGCGCCATTTCGGCTTTAGCTTTGTATGGATAAGCTATCTGGTCTAACAGTTCTGTTTTTTGCGAGCTGCTGCATTTAATAAAAGTATTGCCGTAGCGGTTAAGGCATTGCATATCCAGCCATTTTAGGCCGCCACGCATAGGCAGTTTATGGCTCGGGATATCCTTTACAATAAACTCAATAAACTCCGGCACTTTGGCATCAGATGCACTGCCGGATTTGTCATCCTTTGGGATAATAATATCAGCCAGTACCGTGATAGTAGCCATTTCATGGTCATCAAAATACTTTTCGGCTTTTATTTTATTTTCACGTTCTACTTCTTCGGGCATGCGGCCGGGTACGGCTGCTGCTTTCTCAGGGGTAGTTTCTGTAGCTGCTTTATCACTTGGTTTACAACCAACGCCTATTAATAAGCCGGTTGTTAAAGTTCCTAAACCTATTGCTTTAAGGGAGTCGCGTCTGTTCATGATGCGTTATACATTAAGTTTTTTACGTTCTTGTAATATATATTCGGCTGTGCGCATGCTTAGGGCCAAAATGGTCCACGTAGCATTTTTATCGCCCTGTTGCACAA
>NZ_JAQBOI010000213.1 GCF_028288105.1 Mucilaginibacter sp.
CAATCAGATAATCTTTTCTACGATGGCAACGATGTAAATAAAATGAGCGAACTGCATAAACAATATCTGGCCGGGCAGCTATACTGTATGCCACATTTATTACCCATGTATGCGCCAACTATTAACAGCTATAAACGCTTAGTTGAAGGTGCCTGGGCTCCAACTACTATTACCTGGGGATTGGATAACCGCACTACAGCATTACGTGTTATTAATACATCAAAAGCATATACCCGGTTAGAAACCCGTATCCCGGGTTCTGATACTAATCCGTACCTGGCTATGGCTGCTGCTTTGGCATCGGGCTTATACGGTATCAAAAACAAATTAAAGCTGGATATCGCCCCAACTTTGGGTAATGGTTATCAAAACAAAAGCAATGGCAGCCTGCATGCCAACCTTTATGATGCTGCCACTGCCATGCAAAACTCTGCCATTGCTAAAGAATTATTTGGCGACGGCTTTGTACGGCACTTTACCCAAACCCGCCTTTGGGAGCATCGCCAATACGCCAAAAACGTTAGCGACTGGGAATTGAAGAGGTATTTCGAGTCGATATAGTTCGCTAATTTAAACCACAGAGTTAGCAGAGAAGAATCACAGAGAAACACAGAGATTTAGATGATTGAAAATGAAATAACAGGTCAGATTATTGGCGCAGCCATTGAGGTTTATAAAGCATTAGGACCAGGTTTGTTAGAGAGTGCATACAAAGAATGTTTATTCTACAAATTATTTAAGACGGGTTTGTTTGTAGAGAAGGAAAAAAGTTATGCCGTTAATTTTTGAAGAGGTAAAGTTAGATTGTGGTTATAGGATTGATTTGTTGGTTGAAAATAGGGTAGTAGTTGAACTTAAAAGTGTTGAAGAAATAAACGACATTCATATGGCTCAGACACTCACGTATATGAAACTTGGTAATTATAAATTGGGTTTACTAATAAATTTCAATGTAATTAAACTGAAGGATGGCGTGAGGCGGGTTATTAACGGCTCATTGTCACCAATAAATGAACCTCTGTAAACTCTGTGAAAAACTCTGCGCCCTCCGTGGTTAAAATAAACTTTTAGTATCTATGCATTTATAAACTAATCTAAAGTGGACTTTCATCTCATTATAGAATCTGCCTGGGCAGACTACGATAAATCTAAAACCATCAGGGATATTGAGGATATCAGCGCGATGGTTTCTACCAATCACGTATATCGCATTACTTTTGATGATGAGGATATTATTATAGCCAAGCTTTCTTTCTTTGGTAAGTTTGAACATTTTAAGGAAGATCATCGCATTATTCAGTCCTTATCAAATAATCTGCTTTATCCGTTCGAGAACCTGTTATCTAAATCCTTATTAAAAAATAACAGGGTTTATGTATACCGTTATAAGCATGGTAAAGACGATGCATGGGTGGTATTTTATAACCCAACCCGCATTTTAGACAGATTACCCCGACGCCTTAATAACGACCAGATAAAGAAACTGGGTTCGCAATTAGGTAAATTTCATAAAGCCTGCTCGCGTATAAAAAACGTTTTGCCAAAATCATCTAAAACGCTGCGTACAGATATTTACGATCTGCAACGCCAACTGGAAAAGGACGAGCATAAGTTTGGCTCACGTATGCAGGTAGATCTGCTTAAATATCATTGCGAGCAGTTCCTGAAGAACAGGTCGCGGTATAATATGAGTTCTTTCGAGATCATACCGGTTTTTATCGACTGGAACATCGGTAACTTCTCGGTAACGCCAGACTTAGACTTGTACTCCCGCTGGGATTACGATTGGTTTAGGATGAGTTATCGCCTGTTAGATTTCTACTTTTTTAGCCGTGTTGTATCTGATGCCGGCGACCGTACCGTGTTCAGTTATGTAATAGGGCCAATGATGGAAGATAGGTTTATTACTTTTTTGAAAGAATATCATGAGGTTAACCCAATCACTGCTGATGAAATACGCTTTTTAAAAGAAGCTTACCGCTTTTTTATCCTCAACTACGTAATAAAAGATGGTAAATACTTTTTTAACGAACAATATGCCAAAAAACTACAGGCCGAAGCATTGGAGATCTATTTGCCATCGGTAGACAGGGATTTTGATGCCGAGAAAATAATTAACGCTTTAGGATTACAATAATATAGCCATACCATGAAACGCATTGAAGATTTTAAATCGATAATAGACCGTTACGAAATTATTTTTTTCGATGCGTTTGGCGTATTAAAAAACCATAGTGGGTTAGTGCCGGGTATAGAACGAACATTTGATTACCTGGAAGCACAGAAGAAGGAATATTATATAGTTACCAATGATGCATCGCGCAGCCCGGGGCAATTAGCGCAATCTTATCATAATAAAGGCCTTTACGCGGTTACTGCCGATCGTATTATATCGTCGGGTATGCTTACCAAAGAGTATCTTGATCTTAAAGTGAACGATGGGATAGTGGCCTATTTGGGAACAGCAGATTCGGCACATTACCTGGAAAGTTCCGGCCTGCATACTCTGCCTGTACGGGATATAAACAGCAGCAATATAGATAAAGTGAACCTGTTGGTTTTTATGGACGATGAGGGCTTTGACTGGTGCGAAGATCTTAATAAAACTGTTAACCTACTGCGCAAACGCACAATTCCGGCTATTGTGGCCAATACAGATTATGCTTATCCGGTATTAAAAAACGATGTAGGCATTGCCATAGGTGGTATAGCAGGTATGATAGAAGCTATTGTGGGTAAGCAGTTTATTAGGTTTGGTAAGCCCGATTCGCAGATGTTTATGTTTGCTTATGACTTGATACGTGAGTATAGAAACATTAGCAAAAAAGAAATTGTTATGGTAGGTGATACCTTGCAAACGGATATTATAGGTGGCAATAAATTTGGGTTAGATACTGTACTTGTATTAACAGGTAACACGCAGGCAACGGACTATCAAAACCGTATTGAGGCCACCGGTATTGTACCAACCTACATTTGTAACAGCGCGGTTTTAGGCCCAGATGTTTTAGCCTTTTAACTATTTGTATGAAAAAGCTGATTTTAAACCTGCTCTTTATAATCCTGTTGATACATGCAGTACCGGCATTAAGTCAGCATAAAAAAACATTTACCAACCCCATATTACCTTCGGGCGCCGACCCATGGGTAATTTATCAAAACGGATACTACTATTATACTAATTCGTTGCAGAATAAGCTGGTGATATGGAAAACCAAAAACCTGGCCGATCTTAGATCAGCAGAGAAGAAAACTGTTTGGATTCCGCCAGCAAATACACTTTACTCTAAAGAGCTTTGGGCGCCCGAACTGCATTACATCAATAAAAAGTGGTATATGTACTTTGCTGCCGATGATGGCAATAACAATCACCACCGTTTATATGTGCTGGAAAATGCATCTGCCGACCCGCTTAAAGGTGAGTGGATATTTAAAGGCAAGCTAAGCGATGCCACCGATAAATGGGCGATAGACGGCTCGGTGTTTACCCATAAAGGCCAGCTTTATTTGATCTGGGCCGGATGGGAAGGGAATGAGAACGGCCAGCAGGATATTTATATTGCCAAAATGAAAAACCCGTGGACGGTGGATGGCAAACGCGTAAAAATTTCCAGTCCGCTTTACGATTGGGAAAAGTACGGGGACCTGCACGATGCCAATAATCCGCCGCATGTAAACGTAAACGAAGGCCCGGAAATATTAAAGCATAATGGCAAACTTTTCTTAATTTACTCGGCCAGTGGCTGCTGGACAGATTTTTATGCATTAGGAATGCTAACCGCTTCGGCCAATAGTAACTTGCAGGATGCCCGTTCATGGAAGAAATCGGCAAAACCAGTATTTAAAAAATCTGTTAAGAACGGGGTGTATGCACCCGGCCATAATTCGTTCTTTAAGTCGCCGGATGGAACCGAGGACTGGATCTTGTACCACGCCAATTCAAAACCCGGGCAAGGGTGTGGCGGATACCGTTCACCACGCATGCAGAAATTTACCTGGAATAAAGATGGTTCGCCAAATTTTGGTGAGCCTGTTAAAGAAAATACGGCGTTAGCCATACCATCGCAAACCAATTAATGCTAAACACTAATTATAAAATATTATGCGAAATTCATTTAAAAAACCAACTTTGGCGCTTGCAATCGCAGGAAGTATGTTTGTTGCTGCCTGTAATCAATCTGCTAAAAAAAACACATCTACAATGACCGACAGTACCTCAACCACACCCAAATTACCACCTGCATCTGCTTTTGAAAAAACCATAAACGGTAAGCAAACGCATTTGTATATCCTAAAAAATAAAAATGGGGTAGAAGCTGCCGTAACTAATTATGGTGGCCGTATTGTAAGCCTGTTGGTGCCAAATAAGGATGGTAAGTTAACTGATGTGGTGTTAGGCTTTGAAAGTGTAGATGGTTTTATAAATTCAAAAGAACCATATTATGGTGCTACTATAGGCCGTTTTGGTAACCGCATAGCTAAGGGGAAATTTAAGCTGGATGACAAAGAGTATACTTTGGCTACCAATAATGGCCCCAATACCTTACATGGCGGTCATCCGGGTTTCCATGAGGTTGTTTGGGATGCTAAACAGATAGATAGCGCGACGTTGGAACTAAGTTATCTTGCTAAAGATATGGAAGGTGGTTTCCCGGGCAACCTGAATGTGAAAGTAACATACCAGATAACTGACGATAACGCAATGAAAGTTAGTTACTTAGCTACTACAGATAAAAGTACTGTAGTTAACCTAACCAATCATGCGTTTTTTAACCTGAATGGCGAAGGCAGTGGCACTATATTGGATCATCTGGTACAAATAAACGCCGATAATTACACCCCGGTAGATAGCACACTTATCCCAACCGGAAAAATTGAAGCTGTTGCAGGTACGCCTTTCGATTTTACAAAAGCGACCACCATTGGCGCACGCATAAATACCGACAACGTGCAGCTAAAAGATGGCAAAGGTTACGATCATAACTTTGTGTTGAGCCAACACGATATGAGCACACCGGTAGCTACTGTTATTGGCGATAAAAGTGGTATAAAAATGGAGATTTTTACCGAAGAGCCTGCTATGCAATTTTATAGCGGTAACTTTATGCAGGCACAAAATGCAATGAAGGGTGGTAAAAAGGATGAGTTTCGTACATCATTTGCGATGGAAACACAACATTACCCGGATTCGCCAAATCAGCCAACTTTCCCATCAACTGAATTAAAACCCGGGCAAACCTATAAAACACAATCGATCTATAAGTTTTCGGTAGTGAAATAAAAAATATACTTGTAGAGACGCGATACCTCGCGTCTTTCTACTACCCGTCCTTACGAGGAACGAAGCAATCTCATAACTGTGCAACCGTATGTTTATCGGGAGATTGCTTCGTTTCTCGCAAGGACGTTATTTTTTGCTCAGCTTCTCAAAATCCTCCAAGGTATCAATATCCACCTCTCCCAATGGAAAAGGTACTGATTGCACATCATCAGCATGCTGCAGTAAAAGTTTCTTTGCGCCTTCTTTACCCTTTAAAGCCAGTAAATAGGGGAAGTAAACTTGTTTAAATAAAGCCGGCACACCAAGGGTATTATGATATTCAGAAGCAATAATACCTTTATCCGAACTCTCGGCTGCAGTAATCAGTTGTTTCAGCAAAGTTTCATCTGCAAATGGCTGATCGCAAAGTGTGAAGATAATAGAGGTAATATTCAGATAAGCGCTTTGTATTTCTTCAACAGCAAGGCTGATGGATGTTGCCATACCTTCGGTCCAGTTGGTATTGTAGAGGATGTTTACCGGTTGGTCTTTAATTGAATATTCTATATCCTCGCGGTTTGCACCTAACACAACCAACACCGTTTCTGTAACAGATAAAGCGTTTTTTACTGCTCTTTGCAACAGTGTTTGCCCATTATAAACAAGGTTTTGTTTTGCTGAGCCCATTCTGCTTGATGGACCTGCAGCAAGTATTACTATGGCAGTCATAAGCTAAATATTTTCAGTTAGTGATTGTTGTACTATCTGTTCACCGCCGCGGCTGTGGTTAGCTGCTTTGTATCGTAACGATGAACCATTCCGCTTTGTTAAAACGGCTTGTATCTCTGATATTATGGATAAAGCTATTTCTTCAGAGTTTTCAGAGCCAACATCCAGTCCGGCAGGGCCATAAATACTTTTCAGTTGTTCATCAGTTACATTAATGCCTTCTTCCCTTAATTCATCCAGTATGCGGTTTAAACGTTTCTTTGGGCCCAAAGCGCCTATATATGGTAACTGTAACGGTAGCAGTCGCTTTAGCATTGCTATGTCGTAATTGTAATTGTGGGTCATCAGCACAAAAACAGTACGGTCATCTAAACTTAGTTTACTTAAAGCATCATCAGGTTTGGTAACAATAAGCTTATCGGCAAGTGGGAAACGTTCGGACACAATATAATTAGCCCGGCCATCAATAACCGTAATCTGCCAACCCAAAACCGCAGCCAGTTTGGTGAGCGGGATAGCATCATTACCTGCACCAACAACAATTAATGAAACTGCGGGCTGCAATAACTCTATAAAACAGGTAAATCTATCCTCGTATATATAGGTTTTGGTAACCGAATTGCCGTTCTTTAACACATCTTTTGCATCAATCAAAACCGCATCTTTAATTATACTATCCGGGAAAGCTCCTGTAACCTGTTCATCTTTATTCATTAAGGCGCAGGTGCCGGGCTGTGTAGCCTGCTTGTCATTCAATGTAAAAACGGTAATAAGAACTACCGGTTCCCGCTTACTTAAAAATTGTTTAAATAAAGCGATAGGATTATTAGACGATGACGGATCTATCGGCTCGATCAGGATATGAATAATGCCATTACAACCCAGCCCTACACCCAGTTTAGCATCGTCTTCGTCTGTAGTATCGTAAGTAACCAGCATGGGTTTCTGCTGTGCCATAACCAGGCGGGCTTTGCGCAGGGCATCACCCTCTAAACAGCCGCCGCTAATGGCACCTGTCAACTGGCCATCATCTGTTACCATCATGCGCGCGCCGGCACGGCGATAGGAGGATCCCTCCACATGCACAACGGTTGCCAATGCGGTTTGCTTGCCAGCTTTTTGGGCACGGTCAAACGCTTTTACTATGTCTTGTAACTCTTTCACAATGATGGTTATTCAAAAATAAGCTAATCAGCCCATTTATTAGACATTTAAAGTACAATTTAAAATCTTTGTAATCATTAACTTTGTAATATTGACTTTGTTTATTAAACATAATTAAAAACAAACAAACACTTGCTTTTAGATAACCACGGAAGAAAGATCAATTACCTGCGACTGGCCGTTACCGACCGTTGCAACTTGCGCTGCTTTTATTGTATGCCCGAGGATGGATTGAACTGGCTATCGCGTAAGGAGTTGATGACTTACGAGGAAATGCTTCAGGTTTGTACTTTGCTGGTTAAAATGGGTATCGAAAAGATCCGTATTACCGGTGGCGAACCATTTGTGCGTAAAGATATTATGGCTTTGCTTACCGCTTTGTCAAAACTGGACGGGTTAAAAGAGCTTAGCATTACTACTAACGGTGTTTTGACCGCGCCGTATGTGGCCGAATTGAAAAATATAGGGGTACGCTCAGTAAACTTGAGTTTAGATACGCTGGATGCCAACCGCTTCTTCGCCATTACCCGCCGCGATGAATTTGCCAACGTAATGGAAACGATGGAGCAATTGTTAGAACACGACATAGAGGTGAAAATAAACACCGTTGTAATGGCCGGCAAAAACACACAGGATATTATCCCACTGGTAGGATTGACAAAAGATTTGCCGGTGAGTGTCCGCTTTATTGAAGAAATGCCTTTTAACGGCGATGGACATAGCTACAGCGGCATTGTATGGGATTACGTAAGGATCTTTGATGAGATAAGACAAACGT
Source organism: Mucilaginibacter sp. (assembly GCF_028288105.1). GTDB lineage: Bacteria > Bacteroidota > Bacteroidia > Sphingobacteriales > Sphingobacteriaceae > Mucilaginibacter. Next base: position 7,932 of record NZ_JAQBOI010000213.1, read on the forward strand.
TTCCCGAGATTCAAAAAGTACCTGATCCGCAATATTCTACCTCATATAATTATCAGATCCCGGGCCATAAAGGGGGGATTGGTATTATTGCTGCCTACTCGCGTACATTCTGTGGTACTTGTAACCGTATCCGTATTACACCGCAAGGCACTTTAAAGAACTGCCTTTATGATGATGGCGTACTAAATATTAAAGATCTGATGCGTTCTGGTATGAAAGATGCCGAACTGGAAGAGACTTTACGTGCGGCATTTAACAATCGCCAAAAAGATGGCTGGCAGGCAGAGCAAAAACGAATGGAGAACCCGAATTTTCATGAATCTATGGCCACTATTGGCGGCTAACATAATTATAACATGACAACGGTAGAAGAAGCCGAAAAAATTATACTTGCCCAGTTAAAAGATCATGGTGTAGAAACCGTGCCCTTTGAAGAGGCGTTAGGTAAGGTTCTGGCTGAAGATATTAAAGCCGACCGTGATCTGCCGCCATTTAACCGTGTTACCATGGATGGTATCGCGATAGCGTATCAAGCTATTGAACAAGGCATCACCACATTTAAAATAAAAGCCACACAGGCAGCAGGCGAGCAGCCGATAGATATCGATGCTACTGATGAGTGTATTGAGATAATGACGGGCGCTGCTTTGTCGCCATCAGTAGATGCCATCATCCGTTATGAGGACCTGGAGATAAAAGATGGTACGGCAAAACTTCTTATTACCGATATTAAACACGGCCAAAACATCCATCAAAAAGGGAAAGATAAAAAGCAAGGCGATACAGTAGCTGCAGCAAACCAGCTAATAACGCCGGCTATTATAAGCTTAGCCGCATCAGTTGGTAAAGCGGAACTGAAGGTTAAAAAAATGCCGAAAGTGATGATCATATCATCGGGCGATGAACTGGTAGATGTTGCAGATACGCCATCAGGTTATCAAATAAGGCGATCAAATAATTATACCATCAAAGCCGTTTTAACCCAACATGGTTTGGATGCTGATATGCTGCACATTCCGGATAACCCAGAAATTACCAGACAACAAATACAAAGCTGCCTGCAAAATTATGATGCGATACTATTAAGCGGCGGTATCAGCATGGGCAAGTTTGATTACATCCCCCAGGCGTTGGAAGATCTGCAGGTAAAAAAGCTGTTCCACAAAGTACAGCAAAGACCTGGCAAGCCTTTTTGGTTTGGCAGGCATGATAATGGCGTGTTGGTGTTCGCGTTTCCCGGTAACCCGGTGGCAACGTTTATGTGCCTGCACCGGTATTTTTTATTGTGGCTGAATGCTACGCTTGGTTTACCTGCAAAACCACCAGCATACGCGCAATTGACTAAAGATTTTACTTTTATGCCGCAGTTAAAGTACTTCTTACAGGTAAAGCTTAACTTTACAGAGCAGGGAGTACTATCAGCACACCCTATAGAAGGAAATGGCTCGGGTGATTTTGCTAACTTAGCTGATACCGATGCTTTTATAGAACTCCCGCCGGAACGTAACGAGTTTAAGAAAGGTGAGGTATTCCGGGTATTTAATTTTAATGTATGCTCACTCATTTAGATGATCAGAATAACCCAAGTATGGTAGATGTATCCGGAAAATCTGTTACCTATCGTACAGCCACAGCGCAAAGTATTGTGGTATTGCCAACTGAGGTTTTGCAGCATTTGGTAAATGGCGAGCTGCAAAGCAAAAAAGGTTCAGTATTTCAAACGGCAATAATTGCCGGTATAATGGCCGCTAAAAAGACCGGCGACCTGATACCACTTTGCCATCCATTGGGTATGGATAACTGCAAGGTAACCATAAAGTTATCTGCCAATAATGAAGTAGTAATTGAATGTACAGCAAGCATCAGCGCCAAAACAGGTATCGAGATGGAAGCCTTAGTTGGCGCATCAATAGCGGCGCTTACTGTATACGATATGTGCAAGGCCATGAGCCACGATATTGTAATTAAAGAAACAAAACTGATAGCAAAAACCGGAGGTAAACGTGACTTTAAAAGAGCATAAAAAGCATACTGCTATTATCCGTCCGGCCATGGGTAATTTCGGCCGTAATGAGTGGGCTATCCTGGGTGGGCCATGCACAGTTATTAAGTTTCTGGCCGACCAAGTCATTACTGCATTATCGCCCCAATACCAATGCGCTTACGCGGATACCTCACATAACGATGATATGATGGGCTTGCCAGGTAAATTAGCCAGCGGTGCAGCCCTTGAATACACAGATCAGATCAATCATACCCAGTTAAATTACAAAGTGCCGTTAACGCCATTTACACAGCGTGAACTATTTTCAGCTATGGACCTCGTGTTGGTAAACGGTAACCACCAACAGGCAAAGGCGCAGGTTGTAATTATCGATATCAACAAAAGGGCGTCCTTACAAAAGCGTGTTGCACAGTTAACTAATGTGGAATTGTTTTTAATGGCTGATAATGCCGATGAGATCCCTGATTTTATACAAGAAACCCTACCTAATTGGCAGGAGATACCGGTGCTGAAGCTGAATGATGACACATTACAGATCATTGAGTTTTTCAAAACAAAACTACAGCAAGTTAAACCCATTTTAAATGGCTTAGTATTGGCTGGTGGCAAAAGCGCCCGCATGGGATATGATAAAGGCGCGGTGAATTGGTACGGTAAAGAACAGCGCTACCACATGGCCGATCTGCTGAAAAAACACTGCGCTGAGGTTTATATTTCCTGTCGTGATGGCGAACAGCAGAAAGAGATAAATACCGAATATTTAAGCTTGCCCGATACCTTTACCGGCCTCGGGCCTTATGGGGCAATCCTGTCAGCCTTTAGGGAACAACCGGATAGGGCATGGCTTATCATTGCTTGCGACCTGCCTTTGGTAGATGCCAACGTATTACAGCATTTGGTAGATAACCGTAATACGGCAACCATCGCTACAGCATATCAAAGTGATTATAAAGACTTTCCAGAACCATTGATAACTATTTATGAGCCAAAAAGTTATCCTGTTTTACTTCAATATTTAGCACAAGGGTATTCTTGTCCGCGGAAGGTGTTGATCAATAGCGATATAACCTTGCTGCAATCACCCGAACCCGATGCTTTGGCCAATGTAAATACACCCGAAGAACTGGATAGGATCAAACGGATTCTTCACCATAAAATAGCTGCCACCAATGCATCCTGATCTGTTACGATATAGCTGCCAGGTAGCATTACCAGGTTTTGGCGAAGCATCACAACAGTTATTGCAGAATGCCAAAGTACTAATAGTAGGTGCAGGCGGCTTAGGCTGCCCATCGGCTCAATATTTGGCAGCAAGTGGCATAGGCACTTTGGGTATAGCTGATTTTGATACGATATCCATCAGTAACCTGCATAGGCAGGTTTTGTATAACCCATCGGATGTAGGCCAATTAAAAGCAAATGTTGCATGCGAGCGCTTACAAAAGCAAAACCCTGGTATAAAGCTGGTGCCGCATATTATAAAAATAACTTCGAGCAATGTGATGCAAGTTGTTGAAGGTTATGATGTTATTATTGACGGTACAGATAACTTTGATACCCGTTATTTACTAAACGATGCTGGGGTATTATCAGGCAAACCTATAGTTTATGGCGCCATATACCAGTACGAGGGACAGGTTGCCGTATGGAATGTGCTAAATGAAGATGGAACACGCTCGGCCAATTACCGCGACCTATTCCCGCAGGTAGATGCCACACAGATCCCTAACTGTGCCGAAGGCGGGGTTATACCCACACTCGCCGGAATAATTGGTTGTATGCAAGCTAATGAGGTAATTAAGTATATTACTAAAGCTGGAGAGGTGTTGGCCGGTAAAGTATTAGTATTTGATGCCCAAACCATGCAAAGCCGCGTTATTAAGATTGGTGCCAGAACTAAAACAAATATCACTTCGCTACAACACACTATCAACATTCGAACCATGGCCGCCGCCGAAGTCAAGAAAGGCCTGGCAAATAGCACTTTAGAGCTTATTGATGTTCGGACTGATCAGGAACGCGACCAGTTTGACATTGGTGGGATGCATTTTGAATTGGATGAGGTAGAAGATAATCTGGACGAATTTGAGATTGGTAAAATCTACGTATTCTATTGCTCATCGGGTAAAAGGAGCGGGGAAGCTGTAAAATTACTTCAGCAGAAATTACCGGGTGTTAAAGCTTACTCTTTGGAAGGTGGGTTAGGTTCCTGGAACCAGGATTAAGCGGGTTTTTACGATTAAAGGGATTTTGATTTGCATAATCATCACTCCAATCAAATCCCTAAATCCGCTTCATCGTAAAAATCCCGGTCACGGGTGTGCTGCTACCCAAACTTCACCATCCTCAAAAAACTCTTTTTTCCAGATGGGTACCGTCTGTTTCAGGCTATCTATAATATAACGGCAAGCATCAAAAGCAGCAGCCCTGTGCGCAGCAGATACGGCAATAATCACCGGTATTTCGCCAATCTGCAGCGTGCCTGTACGGTGATGAACAAGTACTTTTTGCACCGGCCATTTTTCAAATGCTTGTTTAGTTATTTTTTTTATTTCATTGATAGCCATTTTGTTATAAGCTTCAAATTCAAGTTTTAATACAGCCCTGCCTTTGGTGACATTACGTACCGTTCCAATAAATACATCAATCCCTCCGGAGTCTGGCGACATTATCCAGTCTGTGCAGGCCTGGATATTCAAGGGGGCGGTATGTATCTCTATTTGGGTTTGCATTAAATCTAATCTCTAAATCGTCGTTGGGGGCACCGACTCTTAATAATTAATCCTCTCGTTTCGGTGTCCTCACCCGAAACTAATAAACTATCCTCCACTAACAGGTGGTATAATCGCCACTTCATCGCGCTCGGCAATTAAACCACTATCTTCGGCATACTCGTTATTAACAGCCACCATGTAACTGGCCAGATGTTTTAATTTGGGATACTTCTCTTCCAGCGATGCTTTCAAATCGGCAGTAGTGGCATTATTGGTTAATCCAACCGTTACCGTTGCCCCTCCGAATATATCCTTGGCAATTCCGAATGCGAGTACGGTTATTTCCATAATGCAAATATGCAACAATCTTGTTCATATCATCAATAACACATATTGGTTGTGGCAAAATAAGAACAATACTTTGCGCTAAATTGTATATTTGAATATGGCTGCCAATGCTGTTTTACAAATACCGGTTACTTGTGTTACCAATGGTGCAAGCGAAGACCTAAACGACGCTATTGCTATCGAAGAACCTTTAGAGATCCGCCTGGAACACGGCCCTGCCGCGGAACGCAAAGTGCAGAATATATCTGTTACTATGCGGACACCCGGTAATGATGCCGAACTAGCTGCGGGCTTTTTGTTTACGGAGGGTATTATCAAAAACGCTTCGGATATTCAGAAAATTGGGCATTGTTTTATTGCCTGCGCCGAAAACCGGGAGAACGTGATACAGGTTAGTTTAGCTGAAAACATAACCCCAAATCTGCAAAATACCGAACGCAATTTCTATACTACATCCAGTTGCGGGGTTTGCGGCAAGGGTTCAATAGATGCTATTCGCACGGTTAGTAGCTACGGAAATGATTTGCGCGATAATAATATGATCAATACAGATGTATTAACTGTATTACCGGGTATACTAAAAAAGCATCAAAAAGTGTTTGCAGATACCGGCGGCTTGCATGCTTCAGCTATGTTTACTGTAGAAGGTGAATTGCTTTTGCTTCGCGAGGACGTGGGCAGGCATAATGCTTTCGATAAGTTGATTGGTGCTGCCATTAATCAGGATCTGTTGCCTTTAAATAAGTCGGTTTTGTTATTAAGTGGTAGGGCAAGTTTCGAATTGGTGCAGAAAGCCGCTATGGCGGGTATTAATATTATAGCCGCGGTGGGTGCGCCATCAAGTTTGGCGGTACAGCTTGCGCAGGAGTTTAACATAACCCTCGTCGGTTTTTTACGAGGACAACGGTTCAATATTTACACAGTGCCACAGCGCATTTTAATACCCAGTTATGAAGATTCGCATCAAAAATAATGGTTTACGATACAGGCTTACCCGAAGCGAGGTGGAGGCCTTTGCCCGCGATGGTATTTTTAAAGAAAAGATACAGATAGGCGATGATGCGCTTACCTATATATTGCAGCGCGCAGCGGAGGCAGAACTTTCTGCATCCTTCAAAAATAATATTATTACCATGTTGGTGCCCGAGAAAATGGCCGACAAATGGACAGGTACCGACCAGGTAGGTTTCGAACATAAAACAGACGAATTGCATTTGCTTGTAGAAAAAGATTTTACCTGTTTAGATAACGTTGACGAAGACCAGAGTGATAATTACCCTAATCCTTTATCAGCACAGTCATGAGCAAGGAAAATGAACAACCCGCAGCAGAAAATCCGGAAACACTGCATAAATTAACAGTTAGCCAACCAAAAAAGTGGGCCGCTGGCATGCCTGCTGTAACAGCGGCGCTAAAAGATATTTTTGAGGAAACAGGCGCCACTCGTGGTGCAACCGCTTTGTTTACCATGAATCAAAAAGGAGGGTTCGACTGCTCCAGTTGTGCCTGGCCAGATCCGGATGATGACCGTTCGCCCATAGCAGAATATTGCGAGAATGGGGCAAAAGCATTGGCCGAAGAAGCTACTACCAAAAAGCTTACGTCCGATTTTTTCGCGCAAAACTCCGTTGCCGACCTGGCTAAGCTTGATGATATGGAGATAGGGAAGAAAGGACGTATCGCGCAACCCGTTTACCTGCCAAAGGGCGGCACACATTACCAACCTATAAGCTGGTATGATGCTTTCCATAAAATAGGCGATAAGCTGAATAGTTTGACCTCGCCTAACGAAGCGGCTTTTTATACTTCCGGGCGTACAAGTAACGAGGCATCTTTCGTATACCAGCTTTTTGTGCGTGAATATGGCACCAACAATATGCCCGATTGCTCTAATATGTGCCATGAATCTACCAGTGTGGCATTGGCCGAAGCTATTGGTATCGGGAAGGGTACGGTTACATTGAATGATTTTTATGATACGGATGTCATCATCATCA
>NZ_JAQBOI010000224.1 GCF_028288105.1 Mucilaginibacter sp.
GCATATCTGCACATCCAAAAAATCCTTATCTTAACCACACAAACCATTATAAATTTTACTGCTTATGAAAATTGCTATGCTTGGCTCGGGCTTTATAGCGCGTTTCTATGCCGATTCGCTGATTGGGCACCGCAGGCTGGATGTTCTGCACGCTGTGTACAGCAGGAATTTGGATAAAGCCAAACAATTTGCCAACGATTATAAACTCCCCATCTACAGCGACAATATGCACGAGGTGGTGAACCATCCCGAGGTGGATGTGGTCGTAATTTCGCTCCCAAACGATTTGCACCTTGCCGCTGTCGAGGCCTGCGCCAAAGCCGGTAAGCACGTGCTGTGTACCAAACCGCTCGGCCGTACCGCTGCCGAAGCCAAACAAATGCTGGATCTGGTAGAGCAGGCGGGCGTTATGGGCGGCTACCTGGAAGATCTGTGTTACACCCCCAAGTTTAACAAAAGTTTAGCCAGCGTAAAGGCGGGCGCATTGGGGCGCATACTTTGGGCCAAAAGCCGCGAGGCACACCCCGGCCCGCACAGCAACTGGTTTTGGGATAAGGAACAAAGCGGCGGCGGTTGCATTGTCGACCTCGGTTGCCACTGCATCGAAATTGCCCGCAGTTATATAGGTAAGGATATTCGCCCGGTTGAGGTGATGTGCTGGGCGGCCACGCAGGTGCACCCTATTGATGCCGAAGACAATGCCATAGGTATGGTGAAGTATGCCAACGGCGCTATAGGTCAGTTTGAGGTGAGCTGGTGTTTCCGCGGCGGTATGGACCTGCGCGACGAGGTGATGGGCACCGAGGGCACCATCTGGATAAACAATTTCCTGCGTACCGGCTTCGATATGTTTAGCACCGGCAAGGGCGGCGGTTACGTTGCCGAAAAGGCCGAGAGCAGCAGCGGCTGGCTTTTCCCCGTTGGCGACGAGGTGAACGAGCTGGGCTACAACCACATGTTTACCGATATGTTTGAGGCCATTGAGCAAAACCGACCGCCTGCCGAAACCTTCTACGACGGCTACGTGGTAAACGCCATAATCGACGCGGCCTACGCATCGGCCAAAAGCGGGGTGTGGGAACCCGTTAAACTGGACGATTGGCGCGGCAGCAACGATACCAAAATAGCCACCGAATTTGCCAATTACGATGAGCAGTATTACCTCATCAAAGAAGAGATCCTCCCCCACGGCGACCGCAAGCTGTTGTTGAAGGATAAGACGACGGGGGAGGTTGTGGTGAGGGATATGTAGGGAAGTCAAAAGTAAAAAGTAAAAAGTAAAAAATGCCGGTCGCTTTGTTATGTATGCATGAGACATGGTTTTGACTTTTTACTTTTGAATTTTCACTTTTGACTTAAACAGGGCGTTACCTTCGGCCCGGGCTTTACGCTCATATGCGCACAGGGCATTAGGCGCAAGGCTGGTATCCGCTTCACTCCCTAACGCGGGATTGTTCTTTTTCCTCCGCGTCGGCAAAACAGCTTCGGGCGAAAGCGGGCAGAACGATGGTGGCCTTGCGTGGCAGGGGCATAGGAAATTTTGCAGAAGCGAGGGCAAAGAGCGAACGCCAGTGGGGCAAAAGATTCCAGCCCGTGGTTCTGCCCGGTTTGCGGGGCAAAGGCCAGTGCGCAAAGAAGCCTTTTTGCCGACTTGATTTTTTGCTTCTTTTTCATCAAGGAAAAAGAAGAAGCACTCCGCGGCGATTGAGCGGGCCAATTAATAGTCGCACACTAAGCATGAGAAACCCCGAAATGAATTCGGCATGACGGGATGGAAACAAAGGACAAGCACCAATAAACGAATGAACCAGTGAACCAATAAACCAAATAAATGAACAGAAGAAATTTTATATACAGCAGTGGCATGCTGGCAGCGTTGTCCGCATCGCCGGCTTTGTCTGCATCTGTAATCGGACGGACAAAACCTGCCCGGGGCATTCAGCTTTATATGGTTAAAGAAGATATGGAGCGCGACCCTATTGGCACCCTTAAGCAACTGGGCGCATGGGGCTACACCCAAATAGAAAGCTACGGCAGTAATAAAGGCATATTTTGGGGCAAAACAAGTACCGAATTTAAGAAGATAGCGGCAGGCTACGGACTAACCTTGGTAAGCAGCCATTATAACCCCGGCACGCTGGATGAGTTTGACAAGCTGGCAGCGCAGTGTGAAGAAATTGGTATGAAGTATTTGATATGCCCCTGGTTAGGCCCGCAAAAATCTATAGAAACCTTTAAAACCTTTGCCGACGATTTTAACTCGCGCGGCAATATCTGCCGTAAGTATGGCCTAAGGTTTGGCTACCACCCGCACGATTACCCCTACAAACCGGTAGAGGGGCAGCTGCCTATTGATGTATTGTTAGCCGGAACTAATCCGGAAGTGGTAGATTTTCAGATGGATGTGTACTATGCCGTAACCGAGGGTGCCGACCCATACGCCTACATGAAAAAACATAAAGGCCGCTTTAAACTTGCCCACATGCGCGATGTGCTGAAGAAACGCCTCCCCGCCGGCAGTAAAGACGAATCGGCCTGCGATTTGGGCGAGGGGATCATCGATTTCAAGAAGTTTATTACCACCGGGCAGGATACCGGTATGCGCTACTTTTTTGTAGAGCAAAGCCGTTTCTATCACGAAACACCACTACAAAGCGCCAGGAAGAACGCCATGTATTTGAAGGAATTGAAGCTGGTGTAGACCATAAGTCAAAAGTAAAAATTCAAAAATAAAGCCTGTATGACAGGTTAGCATCATATAGGCTTTTTGAATTTTTACTTTTGAATTTTGCCTTTACAAAAGATAAATCTTAAAGAACTTTTTACCGTACTCGCCCCAATCCTTCATTACATTGGTAAGGGTGGTTTTAAGGCCGCTGTAGGTAACCACCTTCCCTTTGGCAGGCACCTTTAAAGCGGTTTCGGGTACCGGTGCATCTGTTACTTTAGTGGCAAACCAGGTAACGTTTTCGTGCGGAAGTGCAAGGCCCAATATCATACCCGGTAAACCTGTAAAAGATTCGGGGCCGGCAGATAGGGGGATCTCATCGCTGTAAAAGGCAACCACGTAAATGGAGTCCATTACAATGGCATTTGCACGGCGGCACATGTAACCGGCAATTTCGCGGGTTTCATCGGTTATCTTCCAGTTTATCTTGCGGGCGGTATCTTTCACCAAAAAGGTTTCTTCAAATACTTTTTTATGGGTAATGCTGAAGTTGGTATTCAGGTCGGTATAAATAGTGTTTATCTGTTGTGCCAGTGGCATATCGCTAAACCAGCTGTTTGATGGCGGTGCATCATCAGGGAGCGGTGCGTAAACAGTTTTATTGTTGCCAAAGGTTAAGGTGCTTTTAAGCACTTTAAATTGCGGGTTGCTTTTTTTGTACGCCTCAAATGCAGGGGTGTACCAGCTCTCGTTATCCTTGTTGATCACGCCTTTTATCACCCCGTACATGTTTACCCTTTTTTCGTACTCGATAGTGCCCGATGTGGTAAAATGCGCGTTTTGGGCAAATAAAGCACTGCCGCTAAACAGGCAGGTAAGTAATATTATTATATGCTTTTTCATTGCTTTATATTTCTTTTTTTGGTTAATGCCTTATTTATTTCTTTGCAGGTGCACCGCCACCCATTCCGCTAAAATCCCACACAACCGATAGCATATAATACCTGCGGATAGTAGTGTACCTGTTCTCGGTATACGATGTGCTTGATGCACTGCGCGTAAAGCCCGAGTTTTGGTTCAGTAAATCGTTGCCTCTTAATATCAGCTTTAAGCCCTCGCCCTTGAAAAACGCTTTGGTTATGCTGGCGTTAAGTATGGTTTGCCTAAAATCGGTACTGAACGATTGTGTTGCAGCCGTGTATTGGTATTGGCCATCGCTGCTTATCTGTATTTTACCGGGCAGGTAAAAGTTAATGTAGTAATCGGCACTAAAACCATAGCCGTTATTGTTTCTATCCGGTTGTAATGACGATTGGCCCACGGTGTAATTAGGGCCTCCGCTTATGTATATCGAGTATTTTTTCTCTTTATATTTTGATAAGCCTATTGTGCCCGAGTAGTTATTCGATTTTGTTTTGTTAAGCTCGTTATTTTGCATGCTGTAATAAATATTACCGCCGGTGTTTAACCTTCCGTTAATATTCATACCTATAAAGCTTAGCTTCCGGCTCAGGTCAAGCCCAAAGTTATAGTTAGATTGTCTTTGCCCGCTAAGGTTAACGGCTTGTATTGTGCTTTTACCTTCGTTATCGGTTACTACATTGCTAACAATGGGGTTGGTGGTAAAGTTATAGTTACCGTTTAACCAAACCGACTGATCGCTGATAACCTTGTACAAGTTATAGTAACCAAAAAAGCCATTGGTGAAAGATGGTTTCAGATCCGGGTTACCTAATACGATGTTGGTAGGGTCGGTGTTTACACGGATGGGTTGCAACTGATCAATAGTAGGCTGGGTTTGGTTACCATAGTACCCAATGTTTAACGAGCTGTAGGTAGAAAACTTGTACGAGTAATTAGCCTGCGGGCTCCAGTTGGTGAAGCTACGGCTAGCAGAGTTGCCGGATATTTCATCTTCCTGCTTATAATTTACATTGGTGATACGTGTACCGAAACGCAGGTTGCTTTTGCCTTTTTTATAGTTAAAGTTTAAACCACCCTGGTTTGATGTTTGGTTAAATATGTAGTGGTTACTAAAGGTAGTATCCAGCAAGGTATAATTAGGGTTACCAACGGTGCCCGTATTGTTAAACGAGCGCCTGTCGGCGTTGCTGTTGTTTAAGCCAAAACTGTAGTTTAATACAAGAGATAACGCTTTGGTAATAGGCTCGGTATAGGTTAAATTGGTGTTGAACCTGCTTGTTTTTGTGTTATCGGTTTTTAGCTGATCGGTGATCTGACTGGTTGCGGGCTGGCCTTGAAGACCGAACGTTTCCAGGTCTGAATTTAAGAAACCTCGCGCCTTGCTTTCGGTAGCGCCCGCGGTAACATTTAAAGATAACGTGCGACCTGTTTTCTTCAATTTTTTGGTAAGGAAGGCTGACGCGTTAAACAGTTGCTGATCTACCTTGTTGGTGAGGGTACGGTCGTTGGTATTTAACAGGGTGCTATCAAGGCGCCTGCTTTCTGCAATATAAGTGGTATGGGTGTCACTGTTTTTTAGCGTGCCATCTACCGATACCTTTAAGGTAGTAGTGGTGTCAAGCTTAACGGTATACGTAGCATCAAGCTTTTGCCTAAACATGGAGTTGTTAAATGTTTCGTCGCTTTTGGTATTGATAACCGTATTTGCAGTTGGGTCGGTAGGATCAGGCGGCAGGTTTTGTTGCGATTTATTGTTACGCGTACCATCAACCTCTAAATTACCAACCTTATAGTTGGTGTTTAAGGCATATTTGTCATTTTTCCATTTATCATCATAATGCACACCACCGGTGTTGGCAACCGGGATACCCTGCCCATCATATCTCCCGCTAAAGGAGTCGAGGCCACCATCTCTGCCGCCGCCATCAAAGTAGGCATTGCCATCATCATTAAACTGAATGCCATCGCCTGTACCCAGCTTGTTATTATCGTTCCAGCCTAAGCCGGTTTTACCTGTGTTGCCAAAGGTGCCGTATACGCTGAATTTCTTTTTGCCCTTAAATTTATTGTACAGGCCTTGTCCCTGGTAAAAACCATCGGTACCAATGCCGGCATCAATTTTACCAAAGTAACCGTTCTTTTTATCCTCTTTTAGCTTAATATTAATGGTTTTGGTTTTCTCGCCGTCATCAATACCGGTAAAGGTAGCCTGGTCGCTCTTTTTATCGTAAAGCTGTACCTTATCTACCATATCGCCACGAATGTTTTTGGTAACCAGGGTAGGGTCGTCACCAAAAAACTCTTCGCCATCAACCAATACCTTGTTTACGGTTTGGCCCTGCGCTGTAATTTTGCCGTCCTTATCAACCTGTATGCCGGGGAGTTGCTTAAGCAGGTCTTCTACCTTCGAATTGGGTTGAATAGTATAAGCTTTGGCATTAAACTCGGTAGTATCGCCTTTAATTTTTATAGCGGCTACGGTGCCTTTTATCAATACCTCTTTTAATAATCTCGATTTTAGGTTCATGTTGATGTTACCTAAATTGAGGGTAGTTTTGGTAGAATCTAAAGTGAAATGCTCTACATAATCGGCATAGCCGGGATAAGTTACTAGCAAAATAAACTTGCCTTTGTTAAGGTTTGCCATGCTAAACGAGCCATTAGTAGCGGCGCGGGTAAACTTGCGCAGGGTAGAATCTTTAGCGTTTAATATACTGATAGATGTATTGGCCAGCTTTATGTTGGCAACGCTATCAACAGAGTTACCTTTAACCAAATAAGAGGTTTGCGCAAGGGTAGAAAGAGAGCACAGGCAGAAAAATACCAGGGCCGTAATTGTGAATTTCATACTTAGGTTTTATGAGTAGCCAAGGTATAACTAAATACTTAGTAATAAAAAGTCGAGCTTGTTAAAAAATGTTAAATATGCCTTAAGACTGTTTAAGTAGCGTTATTGTTACGGAGATTTTAAAATTTTACCTGTGTATAAAATTTTCCCTTTGAGTGTAATAACACTTATATAAGTACCGGGCATAAGGCTTAGCGGGATAGTGTTTTCGAACCCATTGAACGTTTTGCTAAAGCTTAACTTGCCCATGACATCGTAAAGCTTAAATTCATAATCGTTTGATTCGCCGCTTAAAATAGTGAGCTGTGCACCCACCGGATTGGGGAACAGGGTGAACTGGTTGCTTTGTAAAAGTACGGCGCTTGCCAGGTCAGAGTAGATGCTGGTATCATCTGTTGTTGTAAGTTTTACCCGGTAATAATTAATGCCTTTTTTTGGCGAGCTATCTGTAAATTGATAATCCAAAGCGCTTGCCGTAATATTTGTTGTGCCCAGTGTAGCATATTGATCTGTACCGGTGAGTTTTTTCCAGGTTATGGTTTTTAAGTTTGATACACTACCTATCTGCAAGGAAAGCACAATCGTTTTATTATCCCTAACATCGGCTAAAAGTGTGCGCACATAACAGCCAACGCCCTGTGTGGTTACATCTATCGTATAACTTTTTACCCCTTCAAAACCGTTGCCTTGCGCGCTAACCGCATAATAGTTTGATGATTGCATTGCAGCGGGTATAATAACAGATGTATCGGCAGTTGTTGTTAGCTTTTGCAGCAGGTTATCTTTAATGCTGTATATCACATAGTCCGTTGCACCGGGTTGTGGGTTCCAATGCAATAAGGTACCGCTTGTACAATGATATCCAACCTGCAGTGTCAAAGGTTTGGATATGGTAAATTCCTTACTGACGACATCCTGACCGTTGATATGCATTTTTAGCATGGCAGGTGTAAACACATCAGGGGCAGTCCATTTATAACCATCGGCATTTAAGGTAACACCTGCGGCAAGTGGCTGCCAGTTATTCCCATGATCGTAGCTAACGCTTAAATCGCCCGTAGGTACATTAAAAGTGTTTTGCCAACGCAGGTAGTTATCTTCATTGGCTAAAATAATGTTCTTGCCCGCCGGGGATGTCCATTCAAATTGATCGGCAAGTTGATTTTGCCATGCAATATAAAAAGGTTGAGGGCCTTGTGTTACCCGGCTGCCTTTAATATTAACTGTATATACACCTGCCGGTGGGTTTTGCAAAGTTACCTGTTCGGTATTGTTAAGGGTATCGCGCTGCATTTTGGCGACTTTTAGTAAAGAATCTGCTGCGGGGTAGGTACTTAGCGTCCATGGTAGTAAGGTGGCACCAGCGGGTGTGGTGATAGATAGATCGAGATCATTAATTAACGCGTAAGGCGCATTTAGCTGTGCCGGTGCATCGATCCATGCTAACGAAACTTTTAGCAGCCTGCAGTTTGGCGGAACGGTTACCTGGTAGCTCGTTTGCATTTTATCGGCAACGGCGCCGGCTTTAAACCGGGCCTGAGTTATTGTTCTGGCAGCCTCTAAAGCGTTTAGTTTTCCGTAACCGGTTTTATAATCAACTGCCGGGTTGCCTATATCATCGGCAGAATTGATGAGCACACTTTTTATTAATGCTGCCGATGGGAGTTTATTATACTGTTTTTTATAAGCCTGCTGTAGCAGTGCAACGGTACCAGATGTTAACGCCGCGGCGCCCGAAGTGCCGTCTTCACCATCGGCAACCAGTTCTGGTTTAATACGGCCATCATAAGCCGGGCCTGCCGAGCTTAATGCTTCGGGTATATTTGTACGCCCTGTGCCGCCAATAACCAATACATTTTTGGCCTGCTTAAATGTTCCGGATAGGTTAGCCATGTTTGCAATGCCGCTATATACACCGGTTTCGGGAGTGTTTGTGCCGATATTACCGGACGAGAACACATGTACTATGGAGTCATTCTCATATACTTGCTTATCGTAGGCCTCGGCCTCAATGCCATAATAATTTTCGATGCCGGTACCGTATGAGTGGTTTTGAACGCTGATATTATAAGTTTTAAAAGCGGTAAGGGTGTCGGGTAATAACCTTGTAAAATCCGAAGAGGTAAACTTTACTGCAGGTGCAGCGCCACGGCCTTTTATAAACGAATTGCCGTTACCACCTATCAGGGTTGCCATAATGGTAGCATGGGCAGAGTTATTGTCGCTTGGCGTAACCGAGCTAAATGAACGGCCAAGCAGGTCAAGATCTTCCGCATCATAGTGCTCTTCTTTCACGCTTACATTTATACCACTGCCATTAATATCTGTATAGTTATCGGGTATGGCCGATATGTTGTTAGCGCCAAGGTCAAGGTCATCAATAACCAGTTCGGGATGGGGCTTACGGTCAAGGCTTGCAAAAGAAACATCGGTATGCTGTAGCAAAACAGGTAATTGCTTCAACTGCGTTTTAAACTTTATAATGTTGCCGTCTATAGAAATAATTTCCCCATATTTTTTTATTTCGGATAATGTACCGGCGTTCTGTTGTTTTAAAACTAAGCTGATAACCTTTGCGGCATTGGGGCGGCTTTGGTTTAAACGGACCAGGTTATCGTCGGCTTTCCATAACGCATTTGAAGGGGCTGCGCTAATTATATTATCTGTAGGGGTGATGTTGCCGCGCGATGCAACAATGTAGTAGTTATAAGATATTCTTTTTACCGGATGCAGGTTTTTAAAACTGCCGGGTGCAGGCTGTTTAAATTTAACAAGGTAGTATTTTATGCTGTCGCTTTTAACACCCGTAGCCACCGCTGCCGGGGTGTACATTTGTTTAATAGATTGATCGCTGATTGCTTTTTGGGCGTAGATTAAATTAGAGCCAAAAATAAAAAGAATAAAGCAGGCGATCTTTTTAATCATACTAATACAAAAGTTAAGGGGGAGCTGTTCAAACTCCCCCTTAAAAGTAAAACTACTTACTTAAATTAAAAACAATGATGAGGTTTAGTATAAATAATTAAGCGCGACTTTATCGTTAGTATTAAAAGTGCGGTCGCCACCGTTTGAGCAAGCTAACATCCATGAACCGGCATCAGCAGATGAAGGTGTACCCGGAATAAGGATAGCGCCAACATTTGAAGCACCTTCGTTATCAGCAGAACCACCACAGCTAAATGCACGGTTAAAGTAATCGGTATGACGGAAACCAATGCAATGGCCCATTTCATGTTGTAAAACCGAAGTTAAATAGTTTACATCAGGGTTAGTGCCGTAAGCCTGTGCATTGGTATTCATTTGGATCTGGCTGTAAGGGTTACCTTGTTTAGTTGGGAAACCAGAAGAGCCTAAAGTAATGTAACCACCGCTTGGGCCCTGGTTAAAGCCTACAATTTTAACTTGACCGCCACTGCTAACAAATTGAAATTTTAAGGTAAGGTTAAGGGCATTGTAACGGGCAATAGCGTTTTGTGTAGCTGTAGCATACACAGTTGGCAGGTTTGATATTGATACGGTTACAGTGCGTGGCAGGTTTTTTACTAAGTTGGTGGTTCGGTACTGCTCAGTTTCAGCAATACGAACATTAGGGCTGGTGCTCGCCTCTGTAAAGTTTTCTTCGGTTAGCAATATATCACCCTCTACCAGGTAACCATCACCAACTTTTCTTACCTGGTCTGTGCTAAAGCCCAGGTCTTTAATGTTTTTTAACACAGCCTCAGAAACATCACTTTTGGCTACGGGTGTTACGTTAGCATTGTTGTTGTTTTTGGTACAAGCAAATAAAACGGTTGCACCTAACACGGCGGTAATGCCGGTTTTAAATAATAATCTTGTTTTCATGTGTTTGAAAGTTGTTTAGTTTTTCGTTAAGTTATTTTGCAGCTGGCCAGCCTTATATATTTATACGAAACCCTAATTAGGAAAGTTGCATCGCTTTTAACAAATAATTAACAAATAGTGAATGTTAATTTATTACCCTGTAGAATAGGGAAACTTATTTATAGAAATGAAAAACATTGCCTATAGGGGGACAATGTTTAGCTTGTTTATTAATAAATATTAATTGTAAAGAAATGACAAATACACCCGTTAGATAGTATTGAGTGGTACGATCTAATAGTTAAACGGACTATCGAGCGATTTAAAATCGGGGAGCATTTGATCTTTAGGGGATAGCAGGGCGTCTTTTTCGGAAATGCCCCAGCCAATGGCCAGTTCGGGATCGTTCCATACCACGCCTACTTCCGAATCTTTATCATAGTAGGCGCTCACCTTATAAGTAAATATGGTATTGTCTTGCAGGCTAACAAAACCGTGCAAACAGCCGGGAGGTACCCATAACTGTAATCTGTTTGCGGCAGAAAGCTCAATAGCCAAATGCCTGCCGTAAGTAGGCGAACCTTTACGGATATCAACAGCAATATCCATTACGGCACCCTGCAATACCCTAACCAGCTTGCCCTGTTCAAAGGGTGCTTTTTGGGCATGCAGTCCCCTTACCGTATTTTTATGGGAAAGAGATTGGTTATCCTGAACAAAATCTACATCAATGCCGGCCTCAAGGCAGGTTCTTTTGCTATAGCTCTCAAAAAAATGGCCTCTGTCATCGCCGAAAACTTTGGGTTCAAACAGTAATATGCCGGGAATAGTTGTTTCGGTAATGGTCATTATTCAACGGTTTTCATTAAAGTATTAAACAATACAAAACGCTCGTTAAACTGCGCCTGGTGTAATTCCTGATGCTTAAACAAGTGTTTAGTATAGTACTCTTGAAAATCCTCAATGGTATCCGCATTAAATTGTACGCAATAAGTAATGCCATCATTGGGCGAATCTACAATGGTTAACAAGCGGTACGAGCTAAAGCAACCGGTAGCCATAACGGCCGGGATGTGTACATTTTTCATCCAGTCAAGCCATTCCTGTTCAACAGTATCATCTAAAATTACGGTATCGTTATATACAATCATGGCGCAAAAATAGTAAAATGATTTTTGGATTGTGCAGGTTGATTTTATGATTTCCTTTTAGGTGTAGATAGTAGGTATTTAGATAGTAGTATTCATTGCCGTTGGCTTCAGCCAACGAATAATGCAGGAGCTTAGTGGCTTCAGCCAAATTGCGAATATTTCGGCTAAAGCCGGATGAGCGCGTTTTACATCCGTCCCATAAATGGGACGGCAATGAATTGAGAGGATTAACCAATCAACTAACTCGCATCATTCTTATCGCCCCTTAACAGCCTAAACCGTTTACGGGCATCGTTTATCCAGAGGCTGCCAGGGTAATCGGTTATGATTTTTTGGTAATAAGTTTTGGCGATGGCGGCATCATTGAGTTTGGTTTCGTAAATATCGCCAAGCATAAATACGGCGTCATCTGCCCAAAGGTCATCGGCATGGTTCTCGGCTATTTTCTTTAACACCACAACAGCATCTGTGAAGGCCTTTTGCTGTATCAGGATGCGGGCTTTCGCCATTAGTATATCAGCCACAAGCGCATTGCCCGGGTATTTTTTGTCAATACTATCCAGCGTAAGCATGGCTTTGGCGGGCTGCTCGGCAAATATAAGCAGATCGGCTCTTGAGTATATTTTAAGGGCCTTGCCACTGCTATCGGCACTCAAATTATCAGATATCAGTAACGACAGGTTAAGTGCGTCGTTGGCTATTAATTGCGTGGTTGCCGCTTTTAAAATATCCAACTGGCGGCGTGCCCAGTTAAAATCGCCGGTGTAGTAGGCTAATTTGGCATTGCGTAAAAGCGCGTCCTGGCCAATGGTAGTGTTGGGGTTATCTTTTTCTACCTGGCTGTACAATAAAGTAGCATCCCAGGGTTGATTGTTGAGCAGGTAAATATCACCCAGGTCTAGCTTGCAGGCGGCAAGCAGGGCGGGCCTTACACCTTGTATAGCTATGGCACTTTCCAGTAAGGTTTGCGCCTCTTTTAATTTATGCAGTTTAAAGGCCTGCAAGTTAGCCAGTTTCTGCATAGCGAACACAGTGCCCCGGTTGCGGCCAATCTGGTCCAGCAGGTCGTTATAATCCTTCTCCAACCCAAGCAGGTCGGCCTGCACATACTGGCCCGAGGTTATCTTCAGGTTTTTGGTATTAATGAGCTCTATTTTGGCCGATATATAGTTTTGGTTTTCCTTATCCCCTTTGTTAATAATGTACTCGTAACCACGTATAGCGGCGTCATAAGCGCCATTGGTTACCAGCGTATTGCATAGTTCAAACACACTTGTGCCATCATCATTTTGCCGGCGGCTTAATGCCAATGCCTGGTTAAGCGCCATATCAAACTCTTTTTGTTGTAGATATTGCCAGGTAAGCAGGTTAGGATAAATGATCTGCTGCGGGTCTTTTTGGATCCGTTTAAGCAAGGCTGTTTTAAGCATATCATAATCTTCCGGCCCTTCATATATGCTGGAAAGCGTGCTTTCGGCCTGGCTTATAAATACAGGATTAGTGGGTAAAAAGTTCAGATATTCTTCGGTAAGGGCGGCCTTATCGCGCTTGTAACGGTAAAGCGTTATCAGCTCAAAAGCAAAGGCGGCATCGTTATGGAGTAATTTACGGCCCTGCAAAAATATCTTTATAGCGTAATCGGCATTGGCATTCTGGTAAAACTGTGATGCAATGCCTGCTATGGCGTTTTGGTCGGCAGGCATGTTTTTGATCAGGTCGTTGTACAGGGACTCTGCTTTAGCGGTATTTCCCTGTTGGGTGTATACCGATCCCAGCGCGATAATGTACTCATTGTTGCCCGGGTATTTGCGCAGCATTTTTTTGGTGATGCTTTCTGCATCATCATACTTTTTAAAGCTTACAAGGGTGCTAAAATATTGTTGGTAATAAGTTTCGTTATCCTGCTTAAACAGCTTCTGGTAAATATCGAGCGCCTTCTGCTGCTCGCCGTTTGCAGCATACTGGCGGGCCAGTAACAGGTCGTTATTTTGGGCGAAAAGCCTTGTGCTGCAAAAAAATAAAATTAGCGCTAATACATACAGTGGCTTCATTCTTTTTTATATTTTAGCTTGCGATGGTTTATATTATATGTAACGTTACAAGCGGGTAAAATTGTAGTGACATTTGTATTAAGCTAACTAAATTAACTAATTTGACCTCTGTTAACAATTAGAATAAACCAATGCTGGATCGTTTAAGATCATTTTTCTTTGTTGCTGTTATACTTCTTTTTTGCGCTTGTAAACAAAATGAGGTAAGGCAAATACCTGTGAGTGACTTTTTTAAGACGCCCGAAAAAAGCATGTTCAAAATATCGCCTGATGGTAAATATATATCCTATTTAAAGCCTTATAAAGATAAACAAAATATATACATCAGATCGTTGGTTACAGGCGTCGAGCAAATGGCAACCACATTTATCGATTACTCGGTACGTGATTATACCTGGACATTTAATAATCAAATTGTGTTTACACAGGATATTATAGCTGTAGATGAGTTTAGGATATACACCCTGGATGTTGCTACCCTTAAGTTTAAAAGCCTGGTTAATTTAGATAAGGCCCGCATACGTATACTAAACCGCAACCGCCTGCAGCCCGATGTTATAACTGTGGCCATGAACAAGCGCGACCCGGTTAATTTTGATGTATACCGTTTAAATGTAAAAACCGGCGAACTAAAGCCTTACCTGATAAACCCGGGCAACATCACTAAGTGGTACCCCGATGCTGATGGTAGCATCCGCCTGGTAAAAGTATCTGACGGGGTAAATGAAACCATTATGTATCGTACAAATGACAAAAGCTCATTTAAGCCGATCATTAAAAATAACTTTAACGATAGGGTAGAGCCCGTTGCCTTTACAGGGGAGGGCAGTAATTTTTACGCGTTATCAAACGTTAACCGCGACAAAACCGCCCTCATAGAAATAAGCGCTGAAACCGGTAAAGAGGTGAAAGTAGTTTACGCCAGCGATAAAGCAGATATACTGGATGTAAATTATTCAAAAGTAAAACGCCGTTTAGAGTTGGTAGCGTGGGAAGAAGCCAAACCTCAAAAGCATTTTTTAGATGCTGATGTTAAAAAGATGTACGACAACCTGTCGGGCAAAATTAAGGGCGACCAAATAGATATTGTTGACCGCGACAGTGCCGAGAATAAATTTATAATTGTTAGCTCGACCGATAAAAACCCCGGTTCGTATTACCTGTATGAGCGCAGCAGTGATAAATTAACCAAACTGGCCGATATTAACCCGGGAACAAAATCCGAAGAGCTTTGCGATATGCAGCCGGTTTCTTTTAAAGCCGGTGATGGCACGGCGATAAATGGTTATTTAACCATCCCAAAAGGCAAAGAGAAAAGGAATTTACCCGTTGTAGTGATGCCGCACGATGGTATATGGGGCCGCAATTCATGGGGATATGATGCCGAGGTGCAGTTTTTGGCTAACCGGGGATATGCAGTGTTCCAGGTAAACTTCCGTGGTTCGGCAGGGTATGGTAAAGCATTTAGAACTGCCGGCTTTAAGCAAGTAGGCGGTAAAATACAACAGGATATTACCGATGGTGTAAAATGGCTCATCGCAAACAAAATAGCCAACCCTAAAAAAATAGCCATTTTTGGTGGTAGCTTTGGTGGGTTCTCGGCTTTGTACGGGGTATCTTTCCACCCCGAGCTGTATAACTGCGCGATAGTAAAATACGGGCTAATTAACTTTTTTACTTATTTAAAAGATGTGCCGCCGTTTGTTAAACCATACTTAAAAATGACCTACGAAATGGTTGGTAACCCCGAAACAGATGCTGACCAGTTGAGGGCCATATCACCTGTTTTTCATACTGATAAGATAAAAAGCCCGTTATTAATATTTCAGGGAGCGAAAGACCCGCGTGCTAATATCAGCGAGCTTAACCAGTTTGTACGCGAACTTAAAAAGCGTAATGTGCCGGTAACTTATCGCTTAAAGGAAAACGAGCGAGCTTTTTTTAGAAGCGAGCATAACCGTATGGAAATGTATACCGAGATAGATACCTTCCTGAGTGCTAATATGCAGGTTAAACCTTAGCCTGTTATGCAAGCGCAGAAAAATATATATCGTAAAAATTTTTCGCTGATAACCGCTTTCCTGGTGCTGATAACCGTAAGCCTTGTTATAGCGGTTATCATATCATACAATTTAACCGCTAAATATGTAGAGAACGAGTTTGCATCTAAAAAGATAGAAGTGCTTGATCAAACTACTAAGCCTTATAACGATTTCTTTCAGCTTAAAATACCCGAGATAACTTCCTACCAGGGGTTCCTGGATTCAACGTCAGCGGCAAATTATTCGGTTACCGTTTTTAAAAGCTATCCTTTTGTGCGCAGGGTTTTGTTTTACGATATGCAAATTGGCAACCCCGCGTCAAAATTAAGTCCTACCTATAACAAGGGGATATCTGTAAAAGCCATTTATGAGTATAAGTTAAAACATGGCAAAGTACAAGGCGTAAAAAATATGACTTGGGCAAACGGTGATGATTTTAGGGAAATGGCGCTAAAGCTGAGCAATTTTATCAGCGTTGCAGATACCACAAGATTACCAACCCAAGACGATATATTCCGTACGTTTTATAATGTTACTCCCGATAAGATAAGCTACCTGAATATTCCCCGCCGGGAGGATATCAGGATCTATAAGTCGTTGCTGAAAAATGGAGATGTTAAAGCGTTTTACAAGCAAAACATGATGACCTTTTTGCTGGATGCCCATCAGCTAAAAGTAAAAAATACCCATCCCGAACTATACCAGCAGGTTACCATACAGCCCGTTGTGTACGATCCCCTTGATGTAGAGGGCGGCCGTAAAGTGACCGAGGCAGCATTAACGGGAGCCTTCTCTAACTATAAACTGTATTTCATATCTACAAACGAACACCTTAACCATGAGATTGACCGCCGGTTTTTGCCGATAGGGGCCATAGTGCTGCTCATTTACTTTTTTTTAGTGCTCATAAGCTGGCTGATTTATCGTAACCTAAACGTCAACCTAAAGGTGTTTAAACTGCAGTACGATTTTATAAACAACTTTACTCACGAGTTTAAAACACCGGTTAGCGTTATAAAAATTGCAGGCTCAAATCTTAAAGGGGATGCGGAACTTAGCGAACGCCAGCGCCGGCATTATGGTAAAATACTTGATGAAGAGGCTGATAAACTAAACGACCTGATGAATAAGCTGCTGTCGTTTACGCAACTGGAAAATAAATCGATAACGGTTAAGCGCGAGGAAATAAACCTGCAGCAATTTGTTAAGGGGTATATTGATACTTTTAAAATTAAGTATCCTGATTTTAACCTTACTTATAATATTGGGAACGTAAGCAGGTTTTACAGCGACCCGGTACTGCTGGGCAGCATATTCCAAAACCTGATGGAAAATGCTTACAAGTACTCGCACCCCGGTAAAAAGGAATTATTTATAAATATAAAGCCCGAAAAACGCAATATTGTATTTTCATTTGCAGATAAAGGGATAGGTATGGCCCGGTATGAACAAGGCGATGTGTTTAAAAAATTTTACCGGATAGAGAATAAATACAACCAAAATGGCAGCGTTGGCCTTGGCCTTGCTTTTTGTAAAGAACTGGTTAACTTTATGGACGGCGAAATAAGTGTTACCAGCAAGGTAAATGAAGGTTCAACGTTTATTGTTACTTTACCTTTAGAGAATTAGGAGATGGATAGCCCTTACAGGGCAAAAATATAACGAGGGTGTATTCTACAAAGCGGTTGTCCTTATGGGGAAATAAAACAGAGTAAAATATATAAGATTGTAAGAATATAAGAAAAACAAGTAATGCTCCGTAGGAGCTACCGCTTTGTAGATAAAACAAAAACATAATTCATTTGCTCCGTAGGTGCAAAACATATTGATTAAGACAATGAATAAAGAAATTAAAATAGCACTGGTTGAAGACGATGAGAACCTTAGGTTTTTAGTATCCGAGCGACTGCAAAGTGAAGGATATAAAGTTTTAGAGAGTGGCAACGGCGAAGAAGCCGAAAGCATGATACTGGCCGAACAGCCTGATATTGTACTGCTGGACTGGATGCTGCCCGGTAAACAGGGATCTGAAGTTTGCAGTAAACTGCGCGAAAAAGGTTTTGATAAATTGGTTATTATGATGACCGCCAAAGCGCAGGATGTAGACAAGATAGGTGCCTATAACTTCGGCGTGTCTGACTACATTACCAAGCCATTTAATATGGATGTTTTGGTGGCGATGATAGACAGCAAGATCAAATTCTCGCTGAATAATGAGAAAACCGAATCGCACAAGTTTGGCAATATGGAGCATTTGCCCAATACGCACCTGCTGATACGCGATGGCCGCAAAACAGAACTTACCATATTAGAGAACCGTATTTTGCTCTACTTCCTTAAAAACAAAAACAAGGTTATAAACCGCGAAGAACTAATGATGGAAGTTTGGGGTTACAACGCCGATGTAAACACCCGCACGCTTGATATGCATATTGTACGCTTGCGCAAAAAGATAGAGAACAACCCCGATTCGCCAACCTATTTACAAACGGTTAGGGGTATAGGGTATAAGTTTGTTTATTAAAACCTAAATGTGTTATTGCGAGCGATAGCGTGGCAATCTCGTAGCCTCACCCTGCCCTCTCCAAAGGAGAGGACTTAGGTGAGGCTTCAGCAATGACATGGTTTTTATATGCCCTCGTCACTACAAAATCCCCAAAGAAATTCTTTTCTTCGGCAATCTCATAATCATACCCGTTAAACTGCTTTGCCACATCCGGCAAATGCCATGACTCTACACCGCATAATATCTTAAAAAACAGCAGCATGCTTTTTAGCATAGTGTACTGCCACCATTTACCCGTTAACTGGAAATCGGTATAAAGCCACATTCCTGCGGGCTTTAATGTTTTATGGATCTGGTTAAATATCCCGGGCAGGGTTTCTTCTGTAAAATTATCAAACAGGAAAGGCGTTATCACTACATCAAAACCTGCCGGCAAATTAGTTTGTTCCATTGCCTGGTTAATGTAGGTTACTTTATTTTGGCCGGTGTTTCTTTTTTGGGAAAGCACCATCATTTTTGCCGAGATCTCTACATAGGTAATCCTTAAGCCCGATGGATGGAATTTGGTTATCTCTTCCAGTATCCAGCCTGTTCCACCACCTATAATAAGGATGTTACTGTTTGCGGGGATCTGCGGCAGCAGGTAAATTTGGGCGTTAATTAATGCCCTGCCGAAAACTAACCGCGAAAGGCTATCATAAAAGGAGGCCGAGTTGTCATAGTTACCCGCCATAACCATCGCCAAAAACAAAACCGAAACCAATCAATATCACATATTGCAGGATCAGTACGCCATCCAGATAAAAGAAATAGTAGTACTCATCCCTTTCCCATTTTGATTTGAATATCAGCCAGCCCATTAATATGGCGGTTGCAGTAAGCGCGAAAAAGTCAACGTTAAAGCCATTATTCCTGAGGAGGAATAAGAGTACGATATAACCCGCAAGCAGGAACTGGCAAAACAGGTAGGCATTTTTTTCGCCCCAGGCAACAGGGATGGTTTTTAAGCCGGCCTGCCGGTCGCTAAACAGGTCGCGGATGTCAAAAGGGATAGCAAGGGCGAATATCAGTAAAAAGCGTTTCGCTATCATGATGGTTACATCCCGCATAGCTATATCGGTGAGGTGCAGGTCTTGTGCTTCCAGCACGGGCAGGAGTACAGTGCTTAAGGTCCACACCAGGGTAATTAGAAAGGTTTTTAAACCGGGGATATTTCGCAGGCCAAACTTTTGATCGCCAAGGGTAAACAGCGGCAGGCTGTAACAAAATGAAAGTATAGACAGGAATACCAGTAGTATCCGCGATTCCATCGACAGCAAGAAAAACAAGGGGATAAGCGATAGCAGGGAAATGAGCGTGAAGGTGACCATTAATCTGTAATGGGCAAAAAACCAGCGTACACGTTTATAGGGTGATTTGTCTGGATGTTTGGGTTTACTAAGCAGAATGCTGAAATTGTAAATGCCCAGCGTAGAGGTAAATAATAAACCCATAACGGTATAAACAGGTTTAGAATCAATTAAACGAAAGGTGACCAATGCCTGCGCCACCGCGCATAACGACATGAAGATGTTACTGAAAAGCAAAAAATCAAATGCATTGCGGAATAGTTTCTTCATCGTTTGGTGGATGACCGGCTCGCAGATATATTAAGCTTTTAATAGTGGGTCTGCCGCGGCTTTTAGTGTAAATATCGTAATCTCTGGCAATATTCCAACCCTGCCTTTAAAACCAGCAAAGCCATAACCTACGTTCACATAAATTTGCTGGTGCTTTTCGCGATATAAACCGGCCCACTCCGAGTAAACATATTCAATAGGGCTCCATTGAAACTCTTTAGTGCGTATGCCAAATTGTAAACCATGTGTATGGCCTGCAAACACAGCGTCTATCTGCGGATATTTGGGTAGTACTTCGGCCCGCCAATGCGATGGGTCATGCGATAGAAGCAATTTCACCGGCAGGTCGTCGGTGTTTTTTATAGCCTCTTCCATTTTTCCGTATTTTGGGAAACGACTCATTTCGCCCCAGTTGCCTATGCCTAAAATTCCAATTTCCTGTCCATCAACTTTTAATCGCCGGTTCTCATCTATCAGTATATCCCAACCCATATTTTTATGGGTGGCTATAATATCCGCGTTGTTTTTTTGTTTTGCGGCAAGCGATGGCCATTTGCCGTAATCACCGTAATCGTGATTGCCCAATATAGAATAAACACCCAGCGGGGCTTTTACTTTGGCAAAAATATCCTGGTAATCTCTCATCTCCCAGGCTGCGCCGTTAACCAGGTCGCCGGTAAAAAAGGTTACATCGGGCTTTTCCCGCTGCAGCATATCTACCCCACCTTTAACCGCGGTTTTGTTATAAAACCCGCCCGAATGGATGTCTGAGATCTGCCCCACCTTCATGCCATCAAAAGCTTTTGGCAAATTGGGCAGATAAAGGTCAACATATCTTACATGATAATCGTAACAGCCCTTACTCATGCTTAACTTTATAGCCACAAGCGGAACAATGCCCGAAAGCAGCCCGGCTTTCATCAAAAACTCCGAGCG
>NZ_JAQBOI010000245.1 GCF_028288105.1 Mucilaginibacter sp.
TTTTGCCGGTAGCATCGGTACCATTGGCATATCTGCCGGGCCCATAATGAGCCGGGCCAAGAGCGCGGAGACCGTTTTGATACGCGCCTTCTAAATAGCCTACATCTATAATGGAATCGGCGCCTTCCAGGCTTAATATATAACCAATGGGTTTATCTGTATTATCTTTCTCATCGTTCCATAAAGCAAGGTGCTTATTCAAGGTTTGAAGATCGGTTACCTGGGTCATTTCACCGGCAATTTCCATGGCTATGTACCAGCCAAGCTGGCCCTGCGTTTGTGCCCAGGCCTGCTGGGGCGAATGCCAGCCGGGCAGCGAATTACCCGGGGCTACATAACGAGCTATTTGTGTTGCAACCACTAAACCAATATTCCCTTTGCGCAACTCTGGCAGGGATACTACCGCTTTAGCACGATCGGGTTTATCGGTTAAACCTTCTTCGCGCTGGTTTATTTCGGCAACCGGCCTTTGCAGGTCGCGGTTCCATTCCAGCGCATTCATACTAAGGTCTAAGTGGGCATCAATTATGAACATCGTGGGATTTGTTAAATTGTTATTTTTCTATCGCGGGCAGTGGTTTTCCATTCGCCTGTAACTAATTGTTTTTCAATAATAATAGCGCGCTCATATAAAGAAACCGTAGGGCATATATGATAAGGTAAACCATACATTATGTCACCTACTTTATAATGGTGATCTTTGCCTGCATCGGCCACCAAGTGTTCTTCGCTTTGGCCGGTGAAGACCAATTCGGGGGCATTTAAAAAGTAGATTCGTTTACTCAATTCATTTTCGGCAGCTACCGATTTATGACCAACATCGATACATATTTTTCCATCCTCGGGTAAAGAAATAACCCTTGCAATAACAAGGGCTGCTGTTAAAAAAGCCTGCTCTTCAAAGGCCAACTGATACCCCCTATCCCAGTAAGCAAATGTTCCGGGGCTGCATTCTATATTTTTTCGTTGGGCGAGGATTGGAAAGGTCGGTGAACCGCCCGCTATTACTATAGGTTCTTGGTATCCTTTAGCTAAAATAGCAGCAGCTAATTTTAAAACAGGTTCAATACTTTCATCAGACCTTTGCCGGCGGACATTGTAATCACTATCATGAATATGACCATCGTAAGCATGTAGGCCCATAATATCTATCCCCGGTAGCGATGTACAGGTTTCATACAAACCTAATGCTTCATCAGGCACAATACCTGTACGGTTCATGCCGATATTAAGATCAATATAAACCGGTATTTTGATGTTATTTATTAGTGCCTCTGCCGATACAGAATTAGCTGTTATCTGGTTATCTACCAAACAGGAAAACGCCGTTTGCGGATAAGTTTTTATCAGCTGAATAAATCGTTTAAGTTTTGGCCCCGAAGGTTGGTAGGCTAACAGTACATCCGGGGCCCGGCTCATACCCAGCATTTCTGCTTCGGCAATGGTGGCACATTTAAACTTGTTAATGCCGGCCTTTATCATCAGGAGGCAAACATCTTTGCTTTTATGTGTTTTTACATGTGGCCTTATACGGGATACATCATCGATCATGGTTTTAACCAAATCGATATTGCTTTGTACCCTGGCGGGATATACCACTAAGGCCGGTGTATCAAGCTCATCAACATTATTTATGGTATACCACTCAGATGATGCCATGTTTCATATTTTAAACTAATTCAAATAAAGCTTCTATCTCAACCGGGATATTATCGGGCAACGAACCCATACCCACAGCGCTGCGAACACCAATACCATTATCTTCACCCCAAACTTTTGCAAACAGCTCGCTTGCGCCATTTATGATATAAGGGTGTTTCTCAAAATCGGGCGTGCAGTTAACCATACCCAATACCTTTATAACACGCTTAACCCTATCCAAGCTACCTAAATTGGCTTTAATGGTTGCCAACATAGCTAAGCCAACCTGCCTTGCAGCAAGCTTTCCGTCTTCCATACTAATGGTATCGCCTATACGGCCAATAATAAGGCTGCCATCATCCTGCACGGTACCGTGGCCGGATAAATAAAGGTATTTACCATCAATTAAACAAGGTTTGTAAACACCAAGCGGTTTTGGTGCAGGCGGCAGGCTTAAGCCTAATTCTTTAAAGTTTTGTTCAGCTGAGTTCATTTTGTAAATCTATTATTTTAAAACAAAAGA
This sequence comes from Mucilaginibacter sp., assembly GCF_028288105.1. GTDB lineage: Bacteria > Bacteroidota > Bacteroidia > Sphingobacteriales > Sphingobacteriaceae > Mucilaginibacter. Next base: position 2,165 of record NZ_JAQBOI010000245.1, read on the forward strand.
GTGCAATAAATGAATTGATTTAACCACAGAGTGCACAGAGAAAAAGCACAAAAAACACTGAGTTACCCTATTTAATTCTCTGTAGTCTCTGCTAAAAACTCTGCTACCTCTGTGGTTAAATAATAAATTTGAAAACAAAAAGGCCGGGAACCACCCCAGCCTTTATTTATATAACCATTGTATTATTAAAGTTTAAACGTTACACCAACATTTATAGCGTAATCTGCAAACGCAGCATCGCCCTGTGCATATACACCGGTTAACCGCGTAGTAATTTTATCAGGAACACTTTGTATACGATCGCGAACCATAGCAATAGGAACAAAAGTATAAATAGAGAAGCTTTTGATGCGGTAGGTGATACCCGGCTCTGCAGATATGATATAACCCGGCCTGCGGAAACCATTACTGCCGCCAATCAGGTCTTTAGCCGGTAGACATTCTTCACGCACACCTGCCGAGAAGTTAAATTTACCTACACCATAATTTGCGCCAACCCTTATCATAAACTGATCCGGAACACTCATAATATCACTACCGTTACTTACAGCTTTGGCACTTGGCGTACCGCCGCGTGCAGATGATACACCATTTTGCTCACGCGGACTGATCATGTAATAGAAAGTACCATACAGGCCAAAATTATGTGAGAAATTATAGTATCCGTTTAATTCGGTTATAATACCTGTGCCACCATCACCTAACTGTATAGACTGATCAACCGGGCCTAATAATTTTGCACCGCCAACGCCGGTGTTTTGAAAGTAGTCCTGGTAGTTATAGCTTCCGGTAGGTAGCTTTAATCCCAAACCTGCCTGAATATTTCCTTTACGGGCCTTAGCGGGGTTTAATAACCAGGCGTAGGCTTTCACGCTTACATCACCTATGCCAAATGAATGTGTTTCGTGCCTTTCTTTACCGCCGTGCTCATATAACGAAGAGCGAACGTTGTTTAGGATAGGTACATCTATTGAAAATGACCAACGGTTATTGAAGATACGGGTAAGTGTAAAATCCTGAGCGAAAGAGTGGTTAATAACATTGGTACCCAATGCAATACGTTGTTTTTGCTCCTGTTTGCCTACAAAGTGTTTGTATGAGCGGTAGTATCTGCTATTAGCGTTAAATAACCAGCTTCCGCTTGATGAGAGGCTGTCCGGATGTTCATCCATAGCGCATAGGCCACCTGTACTTCTGATGGCCACGCAACCCTGCGCGTTTACATTTGTATTATTAAAAAGTAAGTAAATAGCAATTCCGATAAAGAATTTGTAAGTAAATTTCATGTTGTGATATTGATTTTTATAAGGTGATTTGCATAATACAGCCAACCCAACTAAGGGTAGCTGTAACCTATATACAGGATTTATAATTGGTTAAATGTTATTATTTTTAAGGGTGAGTACTTTGAGATTTGAGGATACTTGCTTAGTTGCAAACCATAATGCTATCAGGGTGCCGTAACTGCCACCGCGCTCTATCCATTCAAATAGTCCATAATGCGGGTATAGTAATTCGCTTGAGATTTTCCATATTATAAACAAAAGGAGGATACTTCGGATAGGCTTAATTAATACAATAAGGGCGGCTGCTATTTCAAAAATACCAACAAACCGCGCAACTTTTGCAGGATTGGTAAACCCTATTGACGCGTACTGGCTTAGCAAACCTTTCTTTTGAATGATATTTAACCAGCCATGCCCCATCAGCAGCAAGAAGCCAACTACTTTTAAGCAATTAAATACATTTTTTATCGTGTTGGCATCAACCGCGGCATTGGGGTTAATGGGTACAAATAACTGGCGAAAGCTTTTAATCCCTCCCGATAGGATAAGGAGCGCAAGTGGTGCACCAAAGTTTCCGGCACGCTCAATAAATTCAACAAACGGCTCGCCAGATACAGGACGCAAGAATGCTGTTACTGCCCCCCATATAACCAGCCATAAGGCAATGGCACGGATAGGATAAAATAACATAATTACTCCCAGTAAAATATCGCACACACCAACCCAGGGCATTAAAGTATAGGCGGTATCAATACCCATACCAAATACAGCGAAGTAGTTACACCATATTTGTTTAGTAATAACACCAAATATACCATGCCCTATAAAGCACATAGCTACAGCTATACGCAAAGTGTAATGTATTTTTTGTTCAGTCCTAAGCATATTCCTCTCTCACTATTTCCCTGCGCCGTCTGTTTTAGCCCTGTTTACAGCATATTCGCCAACTTTAACACCACTGGCCAAGCCAGCATCACAATCACTACGGTAATGTATACCACCGTATAACCTTGACATACCGGCCTCTTTTGCCATTGCCATGAATTGTGATGCTTTTTCTGGCACCAGGTAACCCAAAACGGTTGCGGCAGCACCACTGAAAGTAGAGTGCCCTGATGTATATGACGGAAAGTTTGGTATGCCTGTTAGTGTTTTTATGTTAAACATGGTTTGCGTTGGGCGCGGGTTAAAGTAAAAATACTTGGCATCCCAGCAAACAATAGCAGCGTCCATCTCAGCCATGTTAAGTAATGCAAAGTTACGTGCCCAGCGTACTTCGCTGTAATTATGCTTAACAAATTCATCGGCAGCAATAATATTCCAGTGCCCTGTAGGGGTTACTGTACCTGCACCATCTGCCCAGAATGCAACAATACGCTCATGCTCACGGCTGTGATCGTTACTCATGGCCAGTACTTCGTCAGCTTCTTTTTTAAACTCGGGCGAACCGGTTGAATACGGTGCCGCCGGGCGGATAGATGGTATAGTTGAGTTTTCAAATAAAAATGGCTTTACCTTTGCAAATAATGGCAACATTGGGGGGCGTTTTGGCAATTCAAGGCTTATCCATGGTACCTGGCCGGTTGCTGCTGTATTTGTTTCAAATGCTTTCCAGTCCTCTGGTTTGCCAATAGCTGCGCCAGCGCCATCTGTGCGTGCACGGGCTAAAAACACGGCTGCTACTTGTTTGCCCAAGGCTTCACCTGCATCCATATCAGAGCGGGTATTAGCACCTGCCATAATGCGGTATAGTTTCTCTTCAGCAACTTTCTTTTGGATATAATCTAAGTCACCAGGAAAAAGCAGTTCCATCATTTTGGCGGTAACACCGGCCACAACAGCATCTTCACTTGGGTACGAAGGTAAATCTGATTTTGGAATAAGCGCCTGTATAGCAGGGTCATTTTTGTAAGGCGCAGGGCGACCAAATTGTTTTTTAAATTTCCATGCCTGTACAAGTGCATCATACTGCGCAGCGCTTACATAAGCATAGGCACGCGCGGCATAAGGCGGGTTTGAAAACGGGAACAAAGGGTAGGCTAACGGATTAGCCGCGCTTGGCGCCGGATAAGTACCGTCGTCTTTTTGATATGGTGGCAAGTTATGTTTTGCAACAAGCTCACGCAAAATCTCGTTCCATCTTAATACCGAACCAACGCTCCAGTATTTGATAATATCTTTTTGTTCGTTGGTAAGGTTACGCTGATAGCTTTTTATCTCATTCAGATCTGCCAGGTAGTTTGGTGTAGTAATAGCATCGGGCGTAGCCACGGTAAATGTTGATGATGCTGTTAATACTGGTGTCCAGGTATCCGCATCAAGATCTAAGTTACTGGGCGCTAATGCCGGGTATACCTCATTACGCTCCTGAATATCCTTTTTGCATGATGAGCTAAATACCGATACGGCTATCATCATTACAGGTATTATGTTGAGTATGTTTCTTTTCATGGTTATTCTTATTTATCAGATTTATCCTTTTTTACCGCAAACACATAATACAAACCACCAAAAAACGATCTGTTTTGACCAACATTACGGCCTTTTAATACATAGTTGCCACCGGCAGTAAGTTCAAGGCCCGGTATAGATTGAAACATGTATTTGAATATCGCTCCCGCCATAGTTGCATCCATATTGTTGCTTGCGAAAGGCATATTATTTTTAGTAATATCAAAGCCGCCAATGGTATTAAACTTAGTTAAGGTTGCTTCGGCATTAAACTTTAAGCTGCGGTAACCGGTACTAACTAAAAAGTTTGTGGCGTTTGGCATAGCAACCTGGTTGGTGTAATGCATTTCGGTAGTGTAATAAGAGTCGCGATCAATGGTTATATTATCTTTACGAACATACTGGCCAGAACCGGCAACAAAGAACCTACCTACCTGATAATTCAGTAATCCGCGTAGCGCAATATTTTTACTGCGCATACCTAACGATAAGGGAAGAAAATCTGCCTGGTAATCGCCAACAGGAATTACACCCGATGCAATAGCATGTAAGCTTAATAAACCACGGCCTACCTCCTGCTTAACGGCCATCCATTTAACAGCCAAACTAATATCCTGCACCCCACGCTGGCCCCTTAAAGTACCTGCCGATGCATTTGATGTAATATAGGGTATCATAAATAATAAGTTTACCCTATTGCTTAAACCGTAGTTACCACCAACAGCATACACATTGCTGCTTATTGTTCCAAGATTTAAGTTCTCGCGTTTAAAAGTACCTTCCCAGTAATGATCCCAGCTATTGTGGGTGTACACACCAGCGGCACAGAAGTAATTTTTAGGTATCATTAAAGCATCGTTTTCAGTTTGAGCGCTGGCTGATTGAAAGAACCCGGCACAAACTAAAACAACTAAACAATACTTGAATATATATTGTAAACAGTGTTTCATATGAATTTTTTAAGTAATAAGTACAATAAGCGTATTAAGCATCAGCTGCTAACAATCTCACAATTAGTAGCTGATGCTTAATATTCACTTTGCAGACATGAATAGATTGTGCTGCATTACAACAACGCAACAACAGTTGTATTCAAATCAGGAAATAAGTTAAATGAAATATTAATCAACCGATGTGGTTAGGCGGTTTGCCTGGTGATTCGATATAAGGATGAGTTAATTTGGAAGATATAGGGTTTTCTC
>NZ_JAQBOI010000281.1 GCF_028288105.1 Mucilaginibacter sp.
TAATTTCGCCTACGGGGTGTTTAAAGTTCATGAACTTTGCAGCCGATTCGTTCAATATCATAGCACTTGAATCGCTTATGTATTCACGTGAAAAATCACGCCCTTCGGTAATTTTCCAATTAGCTACCTTGCCAAATTCTGGTGTTAGGCGAATGGTTCCAAAATCATCCTGCAGATCTGGCGCTTTGCCTCTCCAGTTTAAACCACTGTTATTAGAATAAACGTCTGTTAACGGGCTGCCCGATTCTGCCATTTCTATTATAGCCCCACTTTGCAGCAGATCGTTACGTACAGCAGCAAAATTTTTGTGGATCTCTTCAGATTTCATACTCATTTGAACCAAGCCTGTACGCTCGTACCCAACAGGCCGGTCTTTGGTATGCTGTACCTGCCTAAAAACGATAATTGTACCGATAATTAGTGTAGCAGAAGTCCAAAATTGTAATACCACCAGTATCTTGCGCGGCAAAGCAGCGTATCTACCAGCCTTAAACGTACCCTTTAATACCTTAACCGGTTGAAATGATGATAAGTAAAACGCTGGGTAGCTGCCTGCAATCAATCCGGTAAGCAGGCTAAAGCCTAAACCCATTATCCAAAAAACAGGATTTGCCCATAGTACACTCATTGTTTTATCGGCAACCTGGTTAAACCATGGCAGTATCAGCAGGACAATAACTATCGAAAAAAGGAAAGCAAAGGCAGTTACCATTAACGATTCGCTAAAGAACTGGCCGATGAGCTGGCTGCGTAATGAGCCTACCGTTTTACGGATCCCTACTTCCTTTGCCCGTTTTTCGGACCGGGCCGTACTCAAATTCATGAAATTAATGCAGGCGAGCATGAGTACAAACATGCCAATAATACCAAACATCCATACAAATTGTATAGCCCCGCCTGTATTAACACCATCCTTAAACTCCGAATACAGGTGCCACTTATCCATAGGGTGTAAAAACACTACCGGTTTAAATGATGCGCCTACTTTATCACCCGCTAAGGCTATATTTTTCTCTTTAAGCGTTTTTATACGGGCGTTAACTTTATTAATATCGGTGTTGTTGTTTAACTGCGCGAAGATCTGGAAGGAGTTATTCCCCCATTGCGTTTGCGCGCGTTTTACCCAGGGCTGACTAACCGGGTACAAATCCCATGGTAGTATAAAGGTCAAATCCCTAAAGGTTGTATTATGCGGAAGGTCTTCATATATACCGGCTACCTTAACCAGATGCTGATTATCCAGCTTAATGGTTTTATCCATGGGGTTTTCGTTACCAAAAATAATTTTGGCTACATTCTCCGAAAGTAAAATGGATGAAGGGTCTGTTAATGCCTTTCTGGTTCCTTTTAGCATTTTAAGGGAAAGCATATCCGGCGCCTCGGGTTGCATAAAGCTGCCTTGCTTTGTTATTTTTTTATCACCAAAAGCCAATATATGCTCATAATTCCAGCTGGAAAGCACTACGTATTTAAAATCGTTACGGTAATTTTTATCCAGCATGGTACCCAAAGGAATGGGCATTGCCACCTGGCTACCTACTTTACCATTAAAAGTTTGATGCTGCCATACCTGAACTATCTTCTCGTGGTTTTTAAAGTATTTATCGTACGATAATTCATCCCATATCCAAAGGCCAATAAGCATAGCTACCGCCATACCAACCGATAGGCCGGTTACATTAATAAATGTATGCACCTTATTTTTTACAAGGTTACGCCATGATATTTTAAGATAATTTTTGAACATGATAAATTGTTTAATTGGCAATTAGCAAGCAAGCTTGCTATGAGGGTAGTATATAAGATACGTGCCAATTTTATAAACAATTAACTATCAATTATTTACATTCAGGTAAGTTTTAGGAAGCGTTCGTAAACGGACAATACAGTGTTCGGTTATAAACAGTTAATTATGAAGTACTTACTTTGTCTTGGTGAGCTATTGAAAACCTTTCCGCGTTATCGCTTTACTAAGTCTTTAACAAGTTACCCATGACAATTTTTTAATAAATGGCGATAAAAAGTGTTCATGTTCACGGTGGTGACCACCCGTGAACATGAATAAATATCTAACAATCAGATATTTAAAAATTCGCCTACTGGCAAAATATTGTCACCATTAATATCAGGATGAAAGCTACTTTAATTCCTTTATTTTGATATTCCTGTAGTTAACATCAAAGCCATGGTCCTGCAACAGGATATGTCCTTGCTGCGCTTCACCAAAATCTTTCCAAACCTTGTATTTACTTATGGCCACCAGGTCGCGGTATTCTTTTGACCCACGGTCATACTCCAGCACTTTTATGCCGTTAAGGTAATGCACCACATGGTTGTTTGGTAAAACCACAATACGCCCGGTATTCCATGCACCTATCTTGTGCACAAAACGGGCTTGTTTTTTGGCGGGGATAAGGTCATATAATGAAGCCAGTGTGCGGTCGCCATCGCGGCCAAGCTTGGCATCGGGGTGTACGGCATCATCCAAGACCTGGTACTCCAGCCCAATGGCCGAGCCGACAGTTTTTTCGGACAGGGTCACAAAATATTTAACCCCGCTGTTGGCCCCCTTGGACATTCTGAACTCAAACGACATATCAAAGGCCTTATACTGCCCATCTGTAATAATATCGCCGCCATTAGCTGCCTCGCCACCTGCCGATCCAAGCACGGATAGTAAGCCATTCTTCACTTCCCAGCCTTTTGTAGGGAAGGTCATTGAGGTAGCGCTTCGCCAGCCAGTATTGGTTTTACCATCAAACAACAGCTTCCAGCCATCCTGTTTCTCATAGGCCGATAAGGTGTTAGGCTGCAGGTTAACCACGTAAACATCTTTAGCAAATGGCTGCGGTTTTAGGTTGGTTGTTTTTATAAGGATATTTTTAAAATACACCTTTTTGCCGGCCTGCCCGGCATCATTAATAGCATGTACCTGCAAGCCAATAAAACCTTTGGCATCAATAGTATCTACTACATAAGCTGAAGCAATACCGTTTATCCAGGTTTTGGTGGTGTTACCAATACATTCGATCTTTATGTGATTAAACTCTCCGTTCTTCCAGGCCGATTGCGCTTTGGCGTTCAGCTCCATTGGGTATAGCCAGTCGCGGCGGCCTTCGTCATAAATGCCGCCTGTCCACTTGCGCGCGCTTGGGTCTATTTCGCATTGGCGGCCATAAACCAATCCCTTACCTTCATGCCCGGCAGGGTTATAATGGCTGCGCAATTGCACGCCCGAATTGGTTATGGTGCTTTCGGTTTTAGCATCCACTTCCAGTATAAAATCGCCGTATTCCTTTTCGGTTACCAGGAAAGTATTACCACTGTTTAATACGGCTGTACCGGTTATACCGCCATTCTCCACTTTGTATTCGGCTTTGCCGGCCAGTATTTTCCAACCACTTAAATCTTTGCCGTTAAACAAATTAGTGTAACCGGTTTTAGTTTGTGCCGATGCGGATTGCATGCCGGCAACAATTGCTGTAGCCAGCAAATAAGTTTTTAAATTCTTCATGTATAATTATTCAGGCTTGATGTGTTAAACTTTTACTTGATGTGTTAAACTTTTAAATTCCATCCGGGTTCGTACTCCCTGCCCCAAAGCTTGGCGGCTTCGGCATCGTTAAGAATGTGGCCGTTGCTGCTATCGAGGTTAAGTACCCGCCCTACCCGCTGGGCAATATTGCCCAATTGCGGTATCACGGTAGATTTATGTCCGTTGATAATAGTTTGGTTAAGCTTTTCGGTACCCTGTATGGCGCTGATAAAGTTCTGTAAATGCACACTGTCAAGCAGCTCGGTAGGGCTTACTTTATTTGATGCATCAACCGCGGCCGCGTCTTTAATTTCTTTCACCAGTTTATTATCATAGTCATAAACCTGGTAGCCATCGCCGCCGCCGTAGTAGATAGTACCGTGGTCACCATAAAATACAACGCCGCGGCCAACGCCTTCCGAGTTGTAGCCATTGCAGCTACGGCCTTCCCATGACATAGCTGTATTATTAGGAAAGTTAGCCAATATAGTTTGCGTATCGGGGGTTTCCCAATCATCTTTAAAAGCAAAACGACCGCCAGATGAGGTAACCTTGTTCGGGAAATCGACCCCCAGCCCCCATCGCATTACATCAATTTCGTGCGTGCCGTTATTGAGCGCCTCGCCGGTACCCCAGTTCCAATGCCAGTGCCAGTTATAGTGTATCAGGTTATCTTTATAAGGCTTGCGTGGCGCATATCCCTGCCATAAATCGTAATTTAAATTTGAAGGCACAGGTATCACCTTCCCCACAC
>NZ_JAQBOI010000301.1 GCF_028288105.1 Mucilaginibacter sp.
AACAAATAGCCGATGAACTGGGCTTTGAGGATGCGGCTTACTTTAACCGCTTCTTTAAACGTGTCACCGAGAGTACTCCAATAGCATTTCGACAGCAAATCCGTGAAATGTACAGTTAATGCCCTGCTATGTGCAGTGGTATTGTATTTGCAGCGCTGTAGTTTTGCTTTATGGAAAAACAGACCGTATTAATAACCGGTGCCAATAAAGGTATTGGCCTGGAAACCGCCCGCCAACTGGCACATGCAGGCTATCATATCTACTTAGGTTGCCGCGATAAGGAAAGGGGCGATAAAGCTGTGTCGCTACTGCACAGCGAAGGTTTAAAAGATGTTGAGCTTGTACTAATAGATGTAACCAGCGAGCAATCTGTACAACAAGCTTATGATGAGCTGGCTAAACGTATCGATTATTTAGATGTGCTGATCAACAACGCAGGTATTCCCGGTGATTTCCCTCAGCCTGCCACTAACACACCTGATAAAACCTTTAAAGATGTTTTTGAAGTGAACGTGTTTAGCGTAGCACGTGTAGTAAGGATATTTGTACCGCTGATGCAAAATGCACCAAACCCCAGGATAGTAAATGTAACATCAGACCTTGGCTCGCTTACTTTACATAGCGACCCTACCTGGAGACACTACGACGTTAAAACCGCGGCTTATGGCCCTTCTAAAAGCGCTTTGAATAATTATACCATTGCTTTAGCTTACGAATTGAAAGATAAGTTTAAAGTAAATATGGTAAACCCGGGTTATACCAAAACCGAGTTTAATAATAACCAGGGCTATAAAACGGTAGAAGAAGGCGCAGCACCCATTGTAGAAAACGCCATGATTGATAAAGATGGCCCAACAGGGAAGTACTTTAGTGATTATGGGATTACTCCCTGGTAAGGTAGTTTGTCATCCTGAGCTTGTCGAAGGATTTATACGCGAGGCAGACTCGCTAATGGTTCGACAAGCTCACCATGACATCCTTTAAATCTTCCGTGCTATGCGATAAAGATTATTCCTCTTCCAAAATCCTTTTCGTTTCTTCCAACTTATCCATCTCTTCCTTCGGCAACACAGGGTATTCCAGCTTCATATCTTTTAAGGTTTGCACAATAATGGTTGAAATGGCTATCCGGGTAAACCATTTCTTATCTGCAGGTACAACATACCATGGGCTATTGTCAGTGCTGGTTTCTTTTATAGCTGTTTCATAAGCGTTCATGTAATCATTCCACAATGCCCTTTCTTTAATATCACCAGGGGCAAATTTCCAATTCTTTTCAGGGTCGGCAATACGTTTCAAAAAACGTTCTTTCTGCTCGTTTTTTGACAGGTTAAGGAAGAATTTGATAATAACCGTTCCATTTGCGCTCAAGTGTTTTTCAAAGTTGCGGATGCTCTCGTAACGCTGTTTCCAAAACTTTTTGCCAATGTCTTTCACTTCGGTAATGCCGGGGATATTCTCTTTTAAGATAAATTCAGGGTGTATCCTGGTAATCAGCACATTTTCGTAATGCGACCGGTTATGAATGCCAATGCGGCCGCGTTCGGGTAGTGCTTTGTAGTGCCGCCATAAAAAGTCGTGCTCGTAATCTTCAGATGTTGGCTGTTTAAAACTAAATACCTGGCAGCCTTGTGGGTTTAATCCCGACATGGTATGTGCTATGGCGCTGTCCTTACCCGCCGCATCCATCGCCTGAAAAATGATCAGCAATGAGCGGCTATTGGCTGCATATAATTCCGTTTGTAGTTTGGCGGTTTCTTTAATAAGGTCGGCCAGTATCTCTTCAGCGTTTTCTTTTTGATAACCAGCAGTCTCATAGGTATCAAATTTATCTAACGAGAAATTTTTGGTGTTGGTGATCTTAAAATGGTTGATAATATCTTTCATAGGCAGTATAATAAGTGCGAAAGAGGGGAGAATGTTTTGGGGGATAGAAGGCTACTACTATAATATACCGTGTGGCGGTGTCCTCACTGCCACTTTTTGTTTTAAAACTCATCCATGTAATGCGTTAACCAATTAAATTTTTATCATCTAATTCATAAAATAGACGAATATAATAATTTTGACAAAAGTGTATCGCTTGGCATATTGGCGGTGGGGACACCGCCAATTGGGGAAGGTTGTTAAATTAGTGGTGAGGATACCGCCAATTGGGGGAAAGGGGATTAAACAAAAAGCCCCGCGATAAATCGCAGGGCTTTAATATTAGGGTTAGCTAAACTTAAAGTTTGCCAATTTCCTGAACAAGGTCAATCAATTTGTTTGAGTAACCCCACTCGTTATCGTACCAAGATACAACCTTAACAAAGTTGTCGTTTAGCGCGATACCTGCTTTTGCATCAAAAATTGATGTGCGTGCATCACCTTTAAAATCTTCAGATACAACCTCATCTTCGGTGTAACCTAAAATGCCTTTAAGTTCGCCTTCTGAGGCTTCTTTCATAGCGGCTTTAATACCTTCGTATGAAGTTGGAGTTTTTAAACGTACAACTAAGTCAACAACAGAAACGTCGGCAACCGGAACACGGAACGACATACCGGTTAATTTGCCTTTTAACTGAGGAAGAACTAAACCAACCGCTTTAGCAGCACCTGTTGATGAAGGGATGATGTTCTGGTAAGCACCACGGCCACCTCTCCAGTCTTTTGCAGACGGGCCATCAACTGTTTTTTGAGTAGCTGTTACCGCGTGTACAGTAGTCATTAAACCTTCTTCGATACCAAATTTATCATCCAATACCTTAGCAATAGGCGCTAAACAATTGGTGGTACATGAAGCGTTTGAAACTATAGTTTGTTCTGCTTTAAGCAGCTTGTGATTTACACCCATTACAAATGTAGGGGTATCATCCTTTGCAGGAGCGCTCATAACCACTTTTTTAGCGCCGGCATCAATATGTTTTTGTGCAGTGTCTAAGGTTAAGAATAAACCTGTAGACTCAATAATAACTTCTGCACCTACTTCATTCCATTTAAGGTTTGCAGGGTCTTTTTCAGCAGTTACACGGATGGTTTTACCGTTAACTACCAAATGGCCACCTTCTACAGCGATAGTGCCTTTGAACTGGCCGTGAGTTGAATCATATTTTAACATGTAAGCCATGTAGTCAGGCTCAACTAAATCGTTGATACCTACAACTTCAACATCTGGTCTTTCAATTGCGGCCCTAAATGCTAAGCGACCGATACGGCCGAAGCCGTTGATTCCTATTTTCATGATTTTCTAATTTTTGTTTGAATAATACGTCAATAAATGGTTTATGGGTTCTTTTATAATATCTGCTATCTTAATTTCGGTACCCTGTGCAGCCTCATACAGGTATTCCTGAAAATTGGCTGCTACCGTGCCCGCAAAGTGTACTGATGCTTCCGGGTGCTGTTTATGCAGAGGTACCAGGTAAGTATCTATCAGTTTGCTAAAGCCGGTTGTGATAATGTTTTTAAGATAGGCGTCTTGTTTGTTCTCCAGGTAAAAATCGCTGAACGAGCTAAGAAACAACGCCGGTTGTTTTTGACGATAAACCTTTTCCAGCAATGTTTTACGATCGGCATCATACCGCTGTATAAACTTTTTGCGAATGTTTGCCGGAAGCGTTTCGTTCATAAAGCCTTTTATGAGTTGCCTGCCCAGCCAATTGCCAGATCCCTCGTCTGCTAATATATAGCCCAAGCCGTAATTGTTTGGTTTTACCTTTTTTCCATCGTACCAGGCAGCATTTGATCCGCTTCCGCAAATGCTTACAATACCCGGCATGTTACGGCAACAAGCAATTGCGGCAGCATCAATATCATGCGCTATGCTTATTTTAGCAAATTTAAAAAATGTGGCAAAAGCATTATATACAACCTGCTTAAGCTCGTCTGACGACGCACCGGCACCAAAAAAATAAATTCGTTTTATCCCTTCGGCGTGGTGGATAAGATTAATGTTTTTGTTGAACAGTTGTACGATGTATTTTTCATCGTTAAAATAGGGATTAATGGCATTGGTATTGAACGAGGCAATCGTTCGTCCCTTATCGGCTAATCGCCAGCCGGCATTGTTAGATCCACTATAAACAACTGCAATCATTTAAATTGATAATATATCTGCCATCTGCATCAGGTCTTCTTCAAGTTTAAACTGATGCTGGGTTAGCGCCTCTTCAAGGCTCGTTAATTTTATGTGATTAGCTTCAAGCCCAACCATCATTTGTGTGTCGCCATTTATCATGGCATTAACAGCGGCGTATCCTAAACGGCTGCCCAAAATCCTGTCAAATGCAGACGGGCTACCGCCACGTTGCAAGTGGCCTAATATAGTAACTTTTATATCGTAAAACTTAACCTCTTTTCTAACAACCTCGGCAAGGTCATAAGCGCCACCGCTCTTATCCCCCTCGGCAACAATTACAATGCTCGATGATTTTTTATTGTATTGGCCCGCTTTAAGGTTTTCTATCAGGTTATCAATAGCGGTGTCACGTTCTGGTAGCAGAATAGCTTCGGCGCCGCAGGATATACCCGCGCGCAGGGCAATAGCACCCGAATCGCGGCCCATCACCTCGATAAAGAATAAGCGGTCGTGCGCATCGGCAGTATCGCGTATTTTATCAATGGCCTCAATCACAGTATTGGTAGCGGTATCAAATCCTAAAGTATAGGTAGAGCCATAAAGGTCATTATCAATAGTGCCGGGTACGCCTATTACAGCTATATCCGGATATTTTCTTGAAAAACGTAACGCACCGGTAAAAGTACCATCACCACCAATAACCACAATACCATCAATGCCGGCAGCTTTAAGATTCTGGTAGGCCAGTTCCATTCCTTCCTCTGTACGGAAGGGCAGGCACCTGGCAGTTTTTAAAATGGTACCACCAAGATTTAAAATATTACTTACCGAGCGGGTGTTCATCTCGTACATGTTATTGTCGATAAGCCCCTGGTAACCCTGGCGAACACCTGCAACCTGCAGGCCATTATAGATAGCGGTACGTACTACAGCTCTTATACATGGGTTCATGCCGGGGGCATCACCACCTGAAGTAAGAACTGCTATTTTTGAAATTTTATGCATCTTTACACAAGTAAATTTGTAGCTGCGAATATACTGTGTCAAATTTACACCATTAAATTTATTTATATTATTTTTACATTAAAAATTAAGGATATATATTTAGACACAATTAACCTAACAGATCAATCCCTTGGAAGTAAAGTTACCTACATTTAACTCAGTTTTTTCTATAGACTGTGTCATATTTGGTTTTGAGGCCGGAGAACTTAAAATATTACTTATAGAACGTAATGAGGAGCCTTTTAAGGATTGGCTTGCCTTACCGGGATATATTGTTGAACAGGATGAGAGCATTGATGATGCTGCCGAGCGTATTTTATATGAGCTTACCGGCCTGCGCGACCTGCACATGCAGCAGTTTCACACCTTTGGTGAAGTTGACCGACACCCGCAGGGGCGCGTAATAACCGTTGCTTACTATGCGTTGATACGCATTAACGGCCAAAAGGAAGTGAAGCCGATAACGCAGTATGCTAAAAACGCGTTCTGGCATCCGGTAAATGATCTGCCTAAACTGGCATTTGATCACACCGAAATATTTGAAACCGGCTTTAACAAGATCCGCCGCAGGCTAAACTATCAGCCTATAGCTTTTGAGTTACTACCAGAGAAGTTTACGCTTACACAATTACAATCGTTATACGAAGCGGTGCTGAACAAAAAGCTGGATAAACGTAACTTCCGCAAAAAAATGCTGAGTTATGGCTTTTTGAAAGAGCTGGACGAAAAGCAAAAAGGTGTATCATACCGTGCAGCCAAGCTTTACAAGTTTGATCGCCGCAAATACACCAAGATCTTCCAGAATGATCTGAATTTGGATAAGTAGTTTGCAGTAGGCGGTTTGCAGTTGGCAGCCTGCTACTTAAAATATATAAACAAGAAAGCCGGTAAGTTACTTACCGGCTTTCTTTATGGTTTGCTAACTGCAAACTAACAACTGCCAACTATTAAAGCTGGCTTGGCGCTAATTCTAAGTGGTATTTAACCAGGTTATCTATAGGCGAGCGGATGATGTTACCAACGGTCATGCCGTTTTCAGTACAAACCTCTTCCAATACGTTACGGAAGTTATAACCTACAGATCCTATACAGTTAAAAGTATATTTTTGATAATCGGGGTAGTGTGTAACCAGGTTGCGGAAAAAGTCTTCAAAAGAAGTACGCACCAGGTTGCGTGAATATTCAATGTTTACAATGTTATCATAAACAAACTTGCTGAAGCTTGCGCAAAAGCGGTTAGCTCTTGGCTGGGTATAAACAATTTCGTTTATATCATCAGGCGTAAGCTTAAAGGTTTCCCAAAAGTTTTTGCGTACAGCCTCTGGCATGTAGCCGCGTAAATAATCAACCAGTAATTTTTTACCAATATGGCAACCGCTACCTTCATCGCCCAGTATGTAAGCGCCCGAATCAATGTTGTTAATAACCTCGCGGCCATTGTATAAACATGTATTGGTGCCGGTACCTAAAATGGCTGCAAAGCCTTCGTTGTTACCCAATAGGGCACGTGCTGCAGCAAGCAGATCGTGGCCAATATAAATTTTCGATTTTGTAAAAACTGCCTGCATGGCATCCTCAACAACCTTTCGCATTTCAGGAGTTGAACAGCCGGCGCCGTAATAATTAACTTCTGTAATGTTACCCTTCTCCAAATCGGTAGGCAGGCTTTCCTTTAACGATTGAATGATGTAATCAGTGCTTGAAAAATAAGGATTATAGCCTTCAGTGTTAAAATACACCTTTTTACCATCTTCGGTAACTAAACACCAGTTTGTTTTGGTGGAGCCACCGTCAGCAATTATGATCATAAAATAAGTTTTTAAAAAAAAATTGGGTTAAAAGTATGATTAACTTATTGTAAAAAAAACACTTCTTAGTTTTAAAAAGTAAAAAAGCAATATTTAGCAAGCCAAAACCACGTTTTTATATATAGATTTCAACTTTTTTACCCTAAAATAAAATTTAGCTAAAAAGTGTAATTAATAAGTTATTCAATAAAATAATATCTGTCTGTTGTACATATAAGGCACTATTTAAATTGTTAGCGCCGGTTTATAATTAGATACAATTATATGTAATATTTTAACAAAAATTTATTGATGGTGTTTTTTGTAGCACTAAATATATTTACGGGCAATAAAACCTGTTTAAAAACTGCAATTACAATCAATCATTGGCGACCGGCCGATAGCTTATCAGCTTTAATAATTAAGATCTTTTAAGGGTAAAAAAACGTAATTTCAGTTTAATACGATAGCTGTTGCCTATTTCATCCAAAATTCGCATATTTGCACCGCGAAAAAATCGCGATGGTCCCATAGCTCAGCTGGATAGAGCAACTGATTTCTAATCAGTAGGTCTCAGGTTCGAATCCTGATGGGATCACCCAGGAAGCCCTTCTAAGCAATTAGAGGGGCTTTTTTTGTTTTTGTTATTAGATTTATTGTCGGTTTGATGAAAAGAGTTCCCATGTCCGCTATCCCAGCGTCCTACTTGAGCACATGTTTAAGTAATATGTTATATACTAAGAAAGTTATAATTTTCGGGGTTATAACGCTAATTAGGCTTTTTAACCACATGTCTCGTTATCGATACCTTTGTAATTGCCTCAATTTCTATACCTATCTTACCTGATTAATTAAGAAAAGAGGCTGCCCCATTGGAAACACCCTCTTTATATGGCGGATAGTTTACATAAGTACTTAGTTAGGAAATTTTGGCAACCACGGTACCGGCGTTAATAGTTGAGATATCAACACCATCAGGGCCAACTATTAATTCCATATTACACCCTTCATTTGACTGTAAGATATTTACATCGTTTAGCTTGTATTTTTCGGGGACGGTTATTTTTTCATTTGGTGATGCACCTTTAAAATCCGCTATAACCAGTGTGTCATTCCCCCTTTTTACAACAAAACCAAAAAGCGTATTGGCGTTGGTTAATGGCAATTGTTTAAACCAGGTATAAGTGCCCCGCCAGGTGCGAAATTCGCCGGCGCAGATACGGGCATCACTGATCAAACGGAAATAAGTTTTGTTTTTGTCAGTAGTAAAGGCCAGGCTATCAGTGGCAGTTACGAAAGCATTGGTAGAGCATTTAGACCCCAACCCCAATGTTTTATCCAAAAACATAGATTGACAGATGCTTTTATCTGCGTTACATAATATTATTTTCTCAACGTTGGGGTAAGCAAGTCTTGCACCCGATTTCACATTTGCGACCTTGTCGGTTACATCGGGCAGTGCAGAATGAGAAAAATATATTTTATCCTGCCATAGCTGACCAACACTCTGCATACCGTAGTACGTTGTTATATGGGTTGCAATTGGAAAGTCATGTCTTAAAAAAATATCTATGTTACCGTTCTTTACTTTGTATGTGACCTTTTCAATTACATTGACATCTTTAACGACCGCGCTTAAGGTGTTTGGATTGTAGATCTCATTAACAACATTAATGACAAGTTCATCTGCAAAAAAATTATCACCGTCTAATATTTCGTAACCATCAGCGAAAAAGGAGAAAGAATTGTTTTTGGCTGTAGTAATGCCGCTCTCGTCCTGCAGGTGACCACCTCCAACAAATACACCATCTATCTGAATAGGCCCGATATAATCAGATGAGTCACTGACCAATATGGTTGTGGTCGACCTATCGGCGGTTAATAGTGGTGTTTTAGTAGCATTTGCCGTGAGCCCCACACTGTTAAATGTCATCAGGTTGTTAAGCATTGACAGGGCAAACTTTATAATGATATCATTGGCATCATCCCATTTAGCACCAATATATAATACATCTCCAACCCGCTTGTAAGAGTTTTTAGTCTGCTTCAATTGTATTGGGTTGGATGCCGCCAAAAATTGTTCATAATTAACAGCATCGCCGGCTGCGGTAGCAGGTAAAACACCTGTAACCTTTGCACCGATAAACAGATTGCTGAAAACGTATGCTCCGGCAGAAAGCTGCATGGTCACATTTGTGCCGGTGATATAAGTAAAGTTTAAAGGGATATTAGTCCAGTCAATTGTAATTTTGGCTGTGTTTCCTGTATAGGTAAATGTGTATTCTTTTAGGCCAACGTCGCCGGCGGTTGACGCAAATTGATAGAATGCAACGATAACCCCGTCCTGATCCTGTATCCGAAAATAGATATCATTAACTCCGGTTGTAAGCTTATAAGCCATCCGGGCTAAATAGTATGTTTTGGCAGGTACTATACCAGGCCCCGCTAAAGCAATCTTTTTAACAGCGGCTTTAATAAGCAACTCATTCGCGGTGTTTGCCCCAGCATAAACTGCCCAGGGATTCACTATACCAACTGCCGCTATTTTATCATTTAATACTTTACCCTGTTTGGCCGATAACACTTCTGTTGGGTTGATAGATGTTAGATCGTCTTTTATGGCGGGTAAATAGCTTGCGAAATCGAAGGGGATATTATCTGTAGCATGTACCATGTATGTAAACCTTTCAAATGCTGTAGCGACACCTCCGGCTTCAAACTGCCAGGTGGGCCATTTTGATACCTGAACTGATGACCGGAAATAGGCAGCATTGACCGGGCTAACAACATTATAGTTTGCAACACCTGTTGAAGTTTCTCCGCTTATAAATGCATGGTTGCTATCATACCAGCAGAAATGAGTTTTATAACTCATGGTATAAGATGTTGAACCGATAACAGGTATTGGTGCGGTTACATTATACGAAGCATTCGCGTTCGGTAAACTTGTAACATAGTTAATTAAACTGCCAAGCACAACACCTGGGTCAGCAAGATTAAACAGGTTCTTTTTGGGTAGAACAAACGATGTTTTACCTGGTGTAACAGAGCCGGCTGCAACGGTAGTAGTAGGAAGCGTTGGTACAGAATATGACGGGATCCAGTATGTTCCATTGGAATAAAGCCTCCCGTTCATGATCACTTCATTGTCGGCTGGTTCCGGTATAACTATGGGGTTTCCTGATTGGTCGAGGAAATTCTCGTAGGTCCCGCTCTGAGTGAATGAATAGGATTTGCCCGCAACCAATTCGGAAGGAATGGTTGTTGGCAAAGCCGGGCCAAGATCGCCACTGGCAATTGCCGGCAACAGGGCCATTATTTCATCGCGGTTAAAAGTTAATCCCTTTAAGTAGAAATACTCTTCAAGTTCGGTTAGTGTGTACATAATTTAAATGTTGTTTATGATTGTTAAGATTTATTAATTTAAGTTTTTAGATGTGGTGACGATGAGGATCGGGGTACTGCCGATCCCCACGGAAAACCTGTTTAGCCAGGTGTGTCTCTATCCGTATCATTGCCCACTATGCGCTATTTGGCACACAGCGCAGAATAATCGCTGGGTACCTTAAGAGCAATCTTTTTTTACTGAATGTAATTACAGGAAGGGTTTGCTGTAGAGTTAGAGTAATATGCGAAAGTGCCACGGATAGCCCTTAAAATATAGGACAGAAACAAGCGGTTGAGGCAGCCAGTGGGCAGGGAGCAGTTACCATGGGTGCTTCCAAGGTAAAAGGAATAGTGCCATTCAACTTTCTCATATGATGGGTACAAAGTTAGGGAGCTAAAGTTACTTTAGTGGTGACAATAAATTGTCAGTATAAGCGAGATAGATAATCTATAGTAAAAAATATTGGTTATACTACTGCCTTCATCGTCTGTTGTTATTGGATATTAACTAAGTCATCGTCTTGATGAGGACGCTATAAAAGACCCTCTATGCAATTTAGATATGCTTTTTTTTAAAAAAAATATTACTTGCGACTTCTTCAACCGGCGCGGATATGCGGCCCGGGATAAAGCTGGGCGTACTCATGACTCTTGTACTATTTATTTTCTTCAGGCGGGACTTCATCCGGTAATTCATCAGGGTTTTCCTGAGGCACCTCGGGTATTTTGGGGTCAATAGGTTGCTCTATTTCGGGTTTGTCTTTTTTTACAGGCATTTCCTCCGGTTCGTTGGGTATGGTCTGGTGCTTTTTGCTCATGCCTAAATAACATAGCGGCTAATCAGATTGTTTTTTATGCATTAATTGAGCTGCTTCAAGCAGGAAGGTATCATCTTTAAGCAAACATTAAGTTTTCTGTTTTGTAATAATTAGTATTATCTTAAGGCATGAAAAAACTACTATTTCTTTTCATCTTATCTTCTGCTTTTGCGTTTAAAGCATCGGCACAAACCTTTAATGCCGAAGAGTTTAAAAGCAATCTGGGTAAAACCAAAACCCTTTGTGATGTAGTATCTTCTGTAAAGATCTTCAGTGATACACTTACCCTAATAAATATGGGTGGTAATTATCCAAACCAAAAGTATATTATAGCCGTAAAAGGAAATAAAATAACGCTGGATTGGGCTAATTTAAAAGGGAAGAATATGTGCGTTACCGGTGTGTTCGAAATGCACAAAAATCGTCCTGAAATTGTGGCGGCACAACCCGACCAGATAGTATTTAAATAACAAAAGGATAATTTCCCCACCAGTATTAGCTATATATTAACTCATGGTTATGTAATTATGGGCTATACGATCAAATAATAAAATTCACTTAAATGAAAATTAAATGAATTTTTTTGACTCCCGTTACAAGTCCATAAAGTTTAATTTTATAACTTATACCCGATTTTAAACCTGCGTAGCAGTAACTATAAGGTTAGATGAAACCTAACCTACTTATTTAGCTTAATGGACATTCTTACTGATAATAAGTATAATAATATTTCAACTGATGATGTGCTGATTCATTATTTGTTTGAACAGCAGGCGCAGCAATACCCGGCGGTTACAGCAGTACAATTTGGCGATAGTAAAATTACCTACGCCGGGCTAAACGCCAAAGCTGATGAATTGGCCAAAACTATCCTGTCAGTTTCCCCAGCCTCGCTTGTTATTGGTGTAAGCTCCACCCGTTCTATAGAAACCATTATTAGCCTGCTTGCCATTTTAAAAGCCGGTAAAGCTTACCTACCGCTCGACCCAACCTTCCCGGCCGATCGCCTGCAGGACATTGTTGCCGATTGTGGTATGGATACCATTTTGGTACCTGAAAAGGATAGCGCGATTTTCGAGCCGATAATTAAAAATGTTATCGTCTCCGATAAGTCGGTAAGCTCGTCTGCATATGTGGGCGAATGTGCTAAAACCAAAGTAGCTTATATCATTTACACATCCGGTTCAACAGGTAAACCGAAAGGGGTTTGCGTTGGGCATGCAGGTGTGATTAACTTAATAAACTGGCATAAACGCATCTCGCCATATTTGGGTGTGGGGCATAAAACACTGCAATTTTCTCCACTGATATTTGACGCTTCGGTAATGGAGATCTTTTGTACGCTGTGCATAGGCGGTACCTTAGTTTTGGTAGAGGACGAAACCCGTATTGACCCATTAAAGCTTTTACGTTATGTAGACGAGCAAAAGGTGAACCGTATAAACGTTCCTTTTGTAGCCCTGCAATATTTTACCGAAGCGGCCGATGCCGAACAGTACTTCCCGCAATCGTTACAGGAAGTGATAAGCGCAGGCGAGCAGTTAAAAATAACACCGCAGGTATTAAGATTCTTCCAGGCATTGCCGGGCTGCGTGTTCTACAACATGTATGGCCCAACCGAAGCCAGCGTTTGCAGCACGGCCCTAAAAATGGAAGGCCCCGCCGAAAACTGGCCTTTATTGCCAACCATTGGCAAAGCGATGGATAATGTAACCATTCATATACTGGATGAACAGCTTAACGAAGTCGCCAAAGGCGATCAGGGCGAACTTTGCATCAGCGGTATAAATTTGGCGTATGGTTACCTTAACCGCCCCGATCTGACCGACGAAAAATTCATTAAATGGGCAGATGATTCAGGTAAACCAACCCGCATTTACCGCAGCGGCGACTTAGGCCGCTACCTGCCCGATGGCACTATAGAATATCTTGGCCGCCGCGATACACAGGTTAAAATTCGTGGTAACCGTGTAGAGGTTGGCGAGATAGAAGTATTGCTAAACCAACTGGAAGGTATCCAGCAATCTGTTGTAGTGGCCCGCGAGGATGTACCCGGTCAAAAACGACTGGTGGCTTACCTGATATCATCAGGTGTTAAAAAAGATCTTGTTTTTCTTCGCGATAGCATAGAACAAAAACTGCCCGACTATATGATGCCATCGGCATTTGTTTGGGTAGATGGCTTTGCTAAAACAACCAGTGGTAAGGTAGACCGCAACGCCCTGCCCGCCCCGGATCTGCAAAGGCCCGAGCTTTCTGTACTGTACAAAGCCCCCATAACCGCTGCCGAAAAACATATCGCTGCCCTATGGGCCGAACTGCTGCAGTTGGATAAGGTGGGTATTTACGATAACTTTTTTGAGCTGGGCGGTAACTCCATACTGGCGCTTAAAACCGTTGCGAGCCTAAAAAAGCAGCACAATTATACCCTGCCCATAACCAAGCTATACCAATATCCAACAGTTAACGGTATAGCCGGTTACATTGACGGCAACAAGGTAGTAGCCAAAGTAATGGCCAACAAACCCAAAAAAGATAAAAACAACAACGATATAGCCGTAATAGGCATGGCAGCCCGTTTCCCCGGCGCCGATAATATTTATGAGCTTTGGAAAGTGCTGACCGAAGGGCGTGAAACTACATCCTTTTTCACTGATGAAGAGCTCGATCAAAGCATCCCGTTTGCTATTCGCAATGCGCCAAACTATGTTAAAGCGCGTGGTATAGTAGAAAACTCGGAAGGGTTTGATGCCGCATTTTTTGGTATCAGCCCCAAAGTGGCCGAACTGATGGATCCGCAACACCGGGTGTTTCTTGAACTGGCCTGGGAAGCATTAGAAACCAGCGGGCATTTGCCGGCTAAATATTCAGGGTCGATAGGGGTGTTTGCGGGTACAGGTAACAATACTTATTACACTAATAACGTACTGTCCAATACCGAAAAAATTGAGAACATTGGCAGTTTCCTGGTATCAACCATAAACGAAAAAGATTATATAGCCACCCGCACCGCTTACGAGCTTAACCTGAATGGCCCGGCAGTGAGTGTGCATGCCGCATGTTCTACCTCATTGTTAGCAATTGCACAAGCTGCTGATAGCATTCGTAACGGGCAGTGTAATGTGGCGCTGGCAGGTGGTGCATCTATCAATTCGCCAATAAAAAGCGGGCATTTGTACCAGCAGGGCACTATGCTTAGCGCCGATGGGCATTGCCGATCATTTGATGCCGAAAGCGACGGTACAGTGTTTAGCGATGGCGCGGGTGTTGTAGTATTAAAAAGCCTTGAAGAAGCCGAACGTGACGGCGATACCATTTATGCCGTTTTAAAAGGCGTTGGCTTAAATAACGATGGCGGCGGCAAAGGTAGCTTTACTGCACCAAGCGCAACAGGGCAGGCAGGAGCCATTGCAATGGCTATTGCCGATGCGGATATCGACCCGTCGACAATAACTTATGTAGAAGCCCACGGCACGGCCACATCGTTAGGCGACCCGATAGAAATTGAAGGATTAAACCTTGCTTTTGGCAAACAAGATAAGAACCAGTACTGCGCCATAGGTTCTATAAAAAGTAATATGGGCCATTTGGTGGCAGCGGCGGGTGTGGCTGGTTTCATTAAAACTACGCTGGCCTTGTTCCATAAACAGATTCCGCCTACGCTGCACTTTACCAAAGCCAACCCTAACATTCATTTTGAGGACAGTCCGTTTTATGTGAATACCAAACTTACCGATTGGCAAAGCAACGGTAAACGCAGGGCAGGGGTAAGTTCGTTTGGGGTAGGTGGTACAAACGTGCACACCATACTGGAAGAGTATTACAGGGAAGAACAACCGGTAGGCGATAGTCACCCGGTGCAATTGATCAGTTGGTCGGCTAAAACAGCAACCAGCGCATCTAAATGGGCCGATAGGCTATTCCACTATATACAGGAAAATCCGGAAGCACAGATAGCAGATATCGCCTATAGCCTGCACAGCACCCGTACAGATTTTAAAGAAAGAAATTTTATACTTGCTGCCGACAGGCAAGACCTGCTGGATAAGCTAACTAAGTTTAAGCGTGACCCATTCAACTCAAAAACACTAAAAGAAAAAGCTACCGAAATCGTATTTATGTTCCCCGGGCAGGGTGCGCAGTATCTAAACATGGGCCGTGAGCTTTATGAACAGGAACCTGTTTTTGCCGATGCAATAAACGAGTGCGTTGCCTTGCTGGAAGGTACAGGTCACCAGGATATTCTCAATGTTATTTATGCTGATAATTCCGCCGATGCGACTGAGAAACTAAAGAATACATATTACACCCAGCCCGCTATCTTCATCACCTCTTACGCTATGGCTAAGCTGTGGATGAGTTGGGGCATCGAGCCATCGGTATTTACCGGGCATAGTATTGGCGAGTTTGTAGCCGCGCATTTTGCGGGGATATTCAGCCTGCCGGATGCTTTGAAACTAATTACAGAACGCGCCAAACTGGTAAGTGAGGTTGCCGAAGGCGATATGCTATCGGTACGTATTACCGCTGCCGAGTTGGAGAAGATCTTACCGGATAACCTTTCTATAGCCGTTATCAACAGCAATAAACTCTCTGTTGTGGCCGGCGAAAAAGATGCTGTTGCAGCCTTTGCCAAAACGATCGAAGAAAAAGGGATCCCCGGCAGATTGTTGCAAACCAGCCATGCTTTCCATTCGGCCATGATGGATGATATTGTGGCACCGTTTGAGGCGATTGTTAGATCGGTAAAGCTAAACGCGCCTGTTAAGCCCGTTGTATCTACCGCCACAGGTAAATGGCTAAGCGAAGCCGAAGCTACCGACCCTGCATATTGGGCAGCACATTTACGTAAAACAGTCCGTTTTGCTGATGCTATCGATACATTAACAGAAGACAGCGGCCGGCTGTTCTTAGAAGTTGGTCCCGGCCGTACACTGGCTACACTAACAGCCCAGCAAACGGTAGATAACCCTGCTGCTACTGTCGCAGGTATCGAAGTTAGTAACGATCAGCCCGAGTATCAATCGGTAATAAAAGCCCTTGGCCAGCTATGGCTAAACGGTGTAGAGCCGGATTGGAATGCGTTTTACACAGATCGGCGTAAAAAATTAAGGCTACCATCTTATGCGTTCGATCATAAAAAATATTGGGTTGAACCTGTCGTATTTAATCAAACAGGAACAGTGAACTACCAGCCGGAAGAAATAGTGCCGGATGCACCACAAACCCTTACACAAGAAAATATTACCCCAAATAATATAATGAGAAAAGATTTGCTGGCCGATAAACTGCATGAAATTTTCGAAGATGCTTCGGGTATCGAAATAGATAAAGCATCTGCAGATCTGAGCTTCCCCGAGATTGGTTTCGATTCGTTATTGCTAACGCAAATTGCCACTAATCTTAAAAAAACATTCAATGTAGCTATCACCTTCAGGAAACTTTTTGAAGAGTATAATTCTATTAATCTGTTAGCTGATTTCCTGGATAAGAACCTGCCTGCGGGTCAATTTGAACCACAGCAGGCTGAGCGCCCGGCACAAATACCTCCTCCATTGTTTGCATCAAACGGAAACAGTAGCATTACATTACATAACATATCGCAGCAACTGCAATCTCTAGCGCACCAGATCGCCTATTTGCAGGGAGCAGATGTAAAAATTGCTCAGATTATCCTTTCGCCGCCGCCATTTAATGACATGAAGGGTGCACCGATAGCGCCCCGTACATTAGAGCAGGAATCGGATATAACGCCGGAAGAAATGGTGGAGATAGAAAAACCATTTGGCGCCACCGCCCGTATCGAAAGAAAGGTACAGGAACTGGACGATAAGCAAATGGCCTTCCTTGCCGATCTGACAAAAAAATATAACGCTAAAACCAAAAAAAGCAAAGAACAAACCCAGCAGCATCGTGCCTACATGGCCGACCCGCGCGTGGTAAGCGGCTTTAGGCCACTGACCAAAGAAGTGGTTTACCCAATAGTTATCAATAGATCTAAAGGCAGCCGCCTTTGGGATCTAGATGGTAACGAATACATCGACGCGTTAAACGGATTCGGTTCCAATATGTTAGGTTATCAGCCCGATATTTTGAAAGAAGCTGTAAAAGCCCAAATAGATTTGGGTTACGAGATAGGTCCGCAGCATGAACTGGCAGGCGAGGTTTGCAAAATGATGTGCGAGTTTACCAATTTTGACCGTGCCGGTTTGTGTAATACAGGCTCGGAAGCTGTATTGGGCGCTATGCGTATCGCCAGGACGGTAACCGGCCGGTCGCTTATTGTTGCCTTTAGCGGTTCATATCATGGCATTATGGACGAGGTAATTGTTCGCGGTACCAAAAAGCTAAAAACTGTTCCCGCTGCATCAGGCATCTTGCCCGCTAACGTGCAGAACATGCTGATCCTGGATTATGGCACCGATGAATCCCTGCGTATTATCAAAGAACGAGCGGACGAAATTGCCGCTGTATTGGTAGAGCCCGTACAAAGCCGCAGACCGGAATTTCAGCCTATAGATTTCCTTAAAAAATTAAGAACTGTTACGGCTGATACCAAAATAGCTTTGATATTTGACGAAGTGATAAGCGGTTTTCGTTTCCATCCGGGTGGGGCACAGGCGCTGTTTGGCGTTAAAGCCGATATTGGCACCTATGGTAAAGTTATTGGCGGGGGAATGCCCGTTGGCGCTATTTGCGGCATAGCCGAATATATGGACGCGCTCGACGGCGGTTACTGGGAGTTTGGTGATGATTCTGTGCCGGAAGTAGGGGTAACCTACTTTGCAGGAACATTTGTGCGCCATCCGCTTGCCCTTGCCGCAACAAAAGCCTCCTTACAATACATGAAGGATCGGGGCCCTGCTTTGCAGGAAAAGCTAACCCGTTTGGCTACCCGCTTAAAAGATGGTATGGATGCCATCTGTAAAAAGGAGAACCTGCCATTAACGGTGGTAGGCTATGGTTCATTATGGCGATTGAAATTTTTAGAAGATATCCCTTACAGCGAATTACTATTTACGCTAATGCGTTTAAAAGGTATTCATATCCTGGATGGCTTCCCTTGCTTTATGACGGATGCGCATACCGAAGGGGATATAGACACCATGATCTCGAAATTTAACGAGAGCATTGCCGAAATGATAGAAGCAGGATTTTTTAAAGCGCAAACTGCCATGCCTGTTATAACTTTGGCTACACCGGCAGCCCCGGCAATAATAAACGCGAACCAGCCGCCTATAGAAGGTGCTAAGCTTGGCCGCGATAAAGATGGCAACCCTGCATGGTTTATAAAAGATGAAAATGCCCCGGGCAAGTATTTACAATTTAAATTAAACGGCGAATAATTTGGATCAGACTGCTACATATATCCCTCCTGTTAGTCACGATGAATTTGACCCATTTGCAGGGCCCGAGATCTTATTGGTTGCCCCGGCTACAGAGCCGCAGATAGAGATCTGGACATCCTGCCTTATAGGGGGTAACGATGCCAATTGTGCTTATAACGATTCTGCATCCATTGTGCTAACCGGCAATTTTGATAAAGAAGCCATGCTTAAGGCATTGCAGGCATTATCAGACCGCCATGAAGCATTGCGTACCGTTTTTAGTGCCGATGGCGCGAATATAATTGTTTACAACAATCCCGAAATAAACGTTGAGTACCACGACCTATCCTTACAAGACGATGAGCAGAACAAGCTTTTCATAAAGAACTATAACCGCCAGTTGGCAATTACCCCGCTCGACCTGATCAACGGCCCCTTATACAAGGCCGCTATATTAAAACTAAGCCACGATGAGCATCATGTAGTAATGCTGATGCATCATATTGTGTGCGATGGCTGGTCGGTAGGGATTATTATGCAGGATTTGAGTAAGCTATACTCTGCATTCGCGCAAAATACAACGCCGGAATTAGCAGCCGCACCGCAGTTTAGTCAGTACGCCATAGAAGAAATTGAAGCTTCGCATGGTGTTGAGCATCGGGAAACCGAAGGGTACTGGATAAATCAATTTAAAGGCAGCAACCACCTGCTGGATGTGCCTACAGACAACCCAAGGCCGTCGCCACGAACCTACAAAAGTAACCGCGCCGATTTTAGCCTTGATGCCGCATTGGTTAATGATTTGAAGTTATTGGCCCGCAAAGCCGGCAGCAGCTTTGTTACCACTATTTTAGCCTCGTTCGAAGTTTTTCTGCATCAGATAACCGGGCAGGAAGAAATAATTATTGGTTTACCAGCCGCCGGGCAATCAGCTACCGGTAATTTTGGCCTGGTTGGGCATTGCGTAAACTTGCTGCCCTTAAGAAGTTTCCCCAAAGGCGACCAATCGTTTGTAGAGTACCTGAAGGCACGTAAAAGTACCGTACTGGATGCCTATGACCACCAGCAGTATACCTTTGGCAGCCTGCTTAAAAAGCTGAACCTCGCCCGTGACCCATCGCGCCTGCCGCTGGTGCCGGTAGTGTTTAATATCGATATCGGGATGGACGAGGGGATAGGCTTCTATAACCTTAAACACCGTTACATCAATAATCCGCGCGAGTACGAAACGTTTGAGATCTTCCTGAATATTACCGACCATAAAGGCACGCTGACCTTTGAATGGTCGTACAATACACAACTGTTTGAACTGGCCACCATAAAACGTTTTATGGATGAGCTGGAGCATTTGCTGCGCGAGGTAGTAAGGTCGCCGGATACGCTTATTGGCAAGATCCCGGTGATGAATGCTGCCATGATAAAGGAGCAGCTGAATAAATGGAACGATACCAGGGTTGACTATCCTAAAGAGAAATCGCTTCACCAGATCATCAGCGAAACCGCGGCGCAATATCCAAATAACATCGCCCTTAAGTTTAATAACGAAGAACTTACCTATACACAGCTAAACCAAAAGGCTAACCAATTGGCGGCTGTGCTGATAGAGAACGGCGTAAAGTTGAATGATAAAGTTGCCATTTCGCTGGATAGATCGGTTGAGTTGGTGGTGGCATTGCTGGCCATTATTAAAGCAGGCGCCATCTATATCCCGCTCGACCCGATATTCCCTATCAACCGCATTAATTACATGTTGGAAGATTCGGCCGCGGTGGTATTGCTTACCTCCGAAACTTATAAAGGTCAGTATTTATCAAACGCCAAAGAAATTATATTGGATGATATTTGGGCGGGCCTCAATAACTATCCAGCCATCGACCCTGACGTTAAAGTAAAAGGGGAAGACCTGATCTATATCTTGTATACTTCGGGTTCTACCGGGCAACCAAAAGGGGTGCAGATAAAGCACCATAACGTGGTTAACTTTTTGTGCAGCATGCAAAAAGAACCGGGGCTTACCCCTGCTGATAAATTGCTTGCTGTAACCACCATCAGCTTTGATATTGCCGGGCTGGAACTTTGGCTGCCGCTGATAACCGGCGCGCAAATAGTGCTGGCCGATGCCGCAACCGCTAAAGATGGTAACGCGTTGCTGAGCATCATCAAAAAAGAAAAAATTACCGTTATGCAGGCCACGCCATATACCTGGCGCATAATGCTGGAAGCGGGTTGGGATAAAGAGAAAATAAAAGTGATCTGCGGGGGCGAGGCCTTACCAATGGATCTGGCGCAGCGTATACTGGACAGGGCAACCTCGTTATGGAATGTTTATGGTCCAACAGAAACCACCATTTGGTCCACACTGAAACAGATCACCGCGAACGATGTTTTTATCAGCATTGGTAAACCAATTAATAATACGCAGATCTACATTTTAGATAAGTTCCAAAACCCGCTGGTACCCGGTGCCGTCGGCGAAATTTATATAGGCGGCGAAGGCATTGCCCATGGCTACCTGAACCAGCCCGAACTGACGGCAGAAAAGTTCGTTTCAGATCCGTTTTCGGACGAACCAGGGGCGAAAATGTACCGCACCGGAGACCTCGGGACGTTCACCCCGGATGGTAATTTGATGTACCTGTCGCGTATCGATGCGCAGGTGAAGATCCGTGGTTACCGCATCGAAACAGGCGAGATCGAATTTAACCTGGCTAAAGAAGATGCCATAAAACAAGCAGTTGTTATTGCCCGTGCCGATAACAATGGCGTTGATAAATTGGTGGCTTATATTATTCTAAAAGATACTCATAGCCAGCATGATAACGAGCTGGTACAACAGTGGCGCAGCAACTTGCGTTCGTCGGTGCCGGACTATATGGTGCCTGATAATTTTGTACTGATAGATGCCATGCCAATGACCCCCAATGGCAAAGTGGACAAAAAAGCGCTGGCCGCTCAGGATATCGCATCGGTTGAAACTGTAAAATACATTGCCCCGCGTACAGATATTGAAAAACTGGTTGCCGATATATGGATAGAGCTTTTGGAGATTGAAAAGGTTGGCATCCACGATAACTTTTTTGAGCTGGGTGGGCACTCGCTGATAGCTGTACAAGTTATGGCGCGGATAGAGAAAGAGACAGGTAAACGCCTGCCGCTGGCTATTTTGTTCGAGAATTCTACGGTAGAAAAGCTGTCGCTGATGTTGGAGATGGATGGCAAATCTATCACCTGGGATTCATTGGTGCCGATAAAGCCAAATGGTACTAAAGTGCCCATATATATTGTGCATGGTGCCGGCTTAAATGTGCTGCTTTTTAACACACTTGCCAAACATATGGATGAAGATCAGCCGGTTTACGGTATGCAGGCTAAAGGCCTTAACGGTGTTGACGAACCACTAAGCAGGATAGAAGACATTGCAGCGCACTACATATCAGCCATAAGGGTGCAAAACCCGGATGGGCCGTATGCGCTGGCTGGTTTCTCTTTTGGGGGGATAATTGCCTATGAGATGACCAGGCAGCTGGAAGCGCTTAATAAAGAGGTAAGGATGCTGGCCATGTTTGATACCTATGCTTACCGTACCCCATTTTACGACCCCTGGCTGGTGAAGAATGTTAAACGCGGGTTATATTTTGGCCGTAAGGTATGGCATGCGCTGTTGTTTAAGGATGGGTTTGAAAAGACCATTAAAACCCGTACAAAGGCTGTTAAGCGCGGTGTAACCAGGCTGTTATGGAAGTTGAAATTTGGTAAGGAACAGCAACAGACCGGCTTTTTTGGTTATGCCAATAAAATAGACGAGATGAACAACATCGCGCAAAAGCATTATAAGATACAACCATATAATACGTCTATCGAGCTTTTCCGGGCCGAAGTAAGATCGTTCTACCTGGATGATTATGAGTATATGGGCTGGAAACCTTATGCCTTAAACGGGGTGAATATTCATAAGGTTCCGGGTGAGCATAACACCATATTTAAAGAGCCAAACGATAAGGTATTCGCGCAAATATTACAAGATTGCCTTGATAAGATCAATTAAAACAGGGGCAGTAAGGCTGTAACAAAAAGGTTTTGGGCAAAATAAATAACCAATATTTAAGTGATGTTAATTGGCAAAAGGCTTTGCAAAGCCTTGCTATCAATAACAGCGAGGTACACATATGGCGCATCAATATCAGCCAGAACTTAAGTTCATTAAATAAGTTTAAAGCACTGCTTAACCCCGCAGAGCTTGTACGTGCGGGTAAATATCTGCAGCGGAAAGATCACGATAGGTTTATTGTTAGCAGGGGCGCACAGCGGATAATATTGGGTTGGTATTTAAATACACCACCCCAACAGCTCGAATTTGTTTTGGGTGATAATAAGAAACCGCATCTTTTTAGTAAAGATGGCAATCCCTTCCATTACAACCTTTCACATTCCGGCGATTGGATAGTATTGGCCATTGCTACATCACAGGTAGGAACCGATGTGGAGTTTATTGATGAAACTTTTAAATTTCAGGATATCCTGCCGGATAATTTCAGCGAAGAAGAAGCCACTTACATCAACCAGGAAAACGCTGCAGAAAGGTTCTTCGCCCTATGGACACGCAAGGAAGCCATTTTGAAGGCAACCGGGCAGGGTTTAGGCGAGCATTTGCAAATAACCCCGGCGCTTAACGGCGAACATCCGCTTCAGCATAAGCTAACAGGGGCCGATAAAAACTGGATATTAAATAGCTTTAGTATTCAACCGGGATATATCAGTAGTGTGGTTGTTGAAGATGCCGGGCAATCCTTTAAATTTTTTGATGCAGGACTTAATATACCGTAATGGGTTTAAATAAGGCATTTAAATGATGTAATTGTTACTTATTCCTTTTAAAAAAAGACGCGAAGTATCGCGTCTCTACATTAAATTTCTTCGTAGAGACGCGATACCTCGCGTCTTAAGAGGTTAAACCTATCTTCTCTCGTTATAAACCCCAAACTCGGCTATAGAAACCCGGCTGTCGGCCTTGTCAATAGTTACCCGTATTTTAGTACCCCAAACGCGGTTAAAGCGGTGGATCTTTACGCGGCAGATAGTATTGCCGTTCAAAATTGGTTTCCAAACACCATTATGCAGATATTCTAAATGATAACTGGTTATGTTTGGTTTTGCCTCGGTTAAAGCAATAGCGTTAAACTCAGTGTCATGCCCAAAATCTATTTCGTACCATGGGGTTTTAACACTTGCATTTGATGTCCACGATGTTGTGAAGTCGTCATCGTTGGCAAAATCCATAATGTTCATATCATCACTCCAGCTGGAGTTTGACGGTTTGTTTTTAGCCAGGTTAGAAGAGATAATAGGCGAACCCGTAGCGGCCAGCTTTGGTGCCGGGCCGTCGTTTTTCCAAAGTTTACCTATCTCTTTAAGTGCGGCTAAAGCATTATCGTCAAATAACCCGTCGCGGTTTGGTGCAACGTTCAGGATGAAATTACAATCTGCATTATTCAATGTAGTTAGCTCGGTCACCATTTTGGCGGCATCTTTTACAGGCGTGGTAGGGAAGTTTGTTTTCCAGAACCAACTGCTTTGGAGCGGCAAACAAGCTAGCGATGGCATAATGTTATTCTCTTTGGAAATACGCTGACCGGCACCCATTTCATAGGTTTTAATATCGCTATAAAACAAGCCTTCGGCAGGATATTTGGCGCCGTTCAAGTCCATCAGCACACAATCCGGCTGGAGAGATTTTATCAGGTGGTACACATCCTCAAAATTGATATCATCATAACTGATCCTCGACCATGGGGCATCCCAACCATCTATAATAATAGCTTCTATTTTGCCGTATTTGGTAAGCAATTCGGTAAGCTGGGCCTTCACCATCTCAAAATGTTTTTGGGTGATGGTATGCGGGCGCAATTTGTGATGCGTATCCAGTATGCTATAATACAGCATCACTTTAAGGTCGTTCTTACGAAACGCATCTACATATTCCTTTACCACATCGCGTTTCAGCGGACTGTTCATCACATTATAATCTGTTGTTTTGGTATCCCAAATACAAAAGCCGCTGTGGTGTTTGGTAGTTAAGCAACCGTAGGTCATGTTAGCGCTTTTTGCCGCTTTAGCCCATTGGTCGGCATTTAGTTTTTTAGGGTTGAAGTTGGACACGGCTGCTTCCGGATCAGGCCAATCGGCATCCATATAGGTAGGCATGTTAAAATGGATGAACATGCCGAATTTTAGGTCGACAAATTTTTGCTGTAGTTCGGAGTAATTAGCGGTTGTGGTGAGCACACTGTTGTTTTGCGCCGATGTTTTATAAATGATACAAGTTAGCAGGAGGGCAGCGGTAAGAAGTTTCTTCATGGGAACACTGTTGTTAAACCCAAAGTAAGCGATTATTTTTTGAAGAGAAAGTAAAGGTAATTGTTAAATTATTAAGGGAAATTGGCATGGCTGATTTATTTGTCATCCTGAACGTAGTGAAGGTGAGAAGTGTTCATGTTCACGGCCGTGGCCGCCCCCTGAACGCCTGTAAACGGCTGTTAATCACTTGTATTGAAATTGGCTACTGACAAAATATCGCCACCATTATTTATGATTTAATTGTTGTCGCTACAAGGTATAGCATCGCGGACCTTGCGTTACTTTGCATGCGGGAACGATGTCATGGTGAGCCTGTCGAACCATTGGCGGACTATGCATACCGCGCGTCCTTCGACAAGCTCAGGATGACACCCCTCGCTTTTTTGTCATCCTGAACAGGGAAGATTTGACAACTTTTTAAAAGTTGTCAAATCTATAATCGTTTAATTACTCCTTAGCACCCAAAATCTCATCTATCATTCCAAATTCCTGGGCTTCGGCGGCTATCATCCAATGGTCGCGGTCGGATAGGCGGTAAACGGTTTCGTAATCCTGCCCGGTATGTTTGGCGGTGATTTCGGAAAGTTCCTGTTTCATTTTGGCAATTTGCAGGGCAGCTATTTCGATATCTGATGCCACGCCCTGCGCTCCACCTGACGGCTGATGCATCATTATCCTGGAGTGGGGCAGAGCAGCCCGCTTGCCCTGTGTGCCTGCGCACAGTAATACCTGCGCCATGGATGCTGCCATGCCCGTACAAATGGTTGCCACATCGGGCGAGATGAACTGCATGGTATCGTAAATGCCCAATCCGGCATATACCGAACCACCCGGCGAATTGATATAGATCTGAATATCGCGTTTAGCATCGGTAGATTGCAGGAAGAGCAACTGCGCCTGTATAATGTTTGCCACGTGGTCGTCCACCGCTGTCCCCAGGAATATGATCCGGTCCATCATTAGGCGCGAGAACACATCCATTTGGGTGATATTCATTTGTCGCTCTTCCATAATGGCGGGTGTTTGGCTGGTAATACGGGTGTTATTTACCTGGGCTATAAATCTATCCACATGTAAACTTTGGACATAGCAATGCCTTACCGCGTATTTGCGGAACTCGTTAGTATTCATTTTTATAAATTTTAGATTAGCGTTTAAAAAAGCGCAGTATATTTTGCCTGAAGATTAGGTGCTCGGGCCGGGTAAAAAGCTTGTTGTGAACGGCCTCAATATCGGCACATAACTGTTCGCGGCCATATTGCTGCACCAGGTTAAGGGTTTGCTTATGCCACATCACATTCAATTGCAATTCGGGGTTCAGAATAATCTTCGCCTCGAACAGTAGGCTATCCTGCGGAGCAGAAAGGCCAAGCAGGTGGTCGTCTACCTCTTTTATGTTATTCAATGAAGTCCGCATAAGTCAATGATTGTTCTTTAACGGTTTCTCTTACTTTTTCCAGGCATTTATATTTCTGCACGGTTACTGAGCGTTCACCGGCGTAACCAAACAGACCTGCAATATCTTTCATGGGTAGCTTATGATAATAAAATGCGCTAAGTAGCTCCATACATCGCTTACCGGCGGTTTCCAGGTATTGTAAAACTTTGTTGGATGAGATCTGCTGGTCGGCTTCATCAGTTATGTTTAGCAGGTCATCCTGTAAAGGCAGCGTGTTATTATCTTCCCGGAACTTTTTAAACCAAAGGTGTTTGG
The DNA here is from genome assembly GCF_028288105.1 of Mucilaginibacter sp. Classification (GTDB taxonomy): domain Bacteria; phylum Bacteroidota; class Bacteroidia; order Sphingobacteriales; family Sphingobacteriaceae; genus Mucilaginibacter. The sequence continues at coordinate 26,451 of NZ_JAQBOI010000301.1, forward strand.
CAATGCCCAGTAGATAGGCTTTATTATCCTTTGCGACTAAATCCCCGGCAACTGCTTTTTCGTAATAGATCACCAGTGCATCCTGGAAAACATCCTTAGCATCATCAAGCGTGCCGCCCAGCCTGGCCACATATTTAGCCACCGGGGGGAAGGCGCTTTTATAAAGCTCCATCAGTAATTGTTCCCTATTAATCATTTTTACCATGATACCTGCGTTTTATTATAAGTGCGCGGATTGGATGATATATCACCATGAAGTTAGGAAAAAGTTTTTGCATTGCGACGAAGCCTCACCCCAACCCTCTCCAAAGGAGAGGGAGCTGAAGATGATTGGCTTAGAACCCTCTCCTTTGGAGAGGGCAGGGTGAGACCAAAAAAGGCCTGCCGAAGCAAGCCTTTTAAAATCTATAAATCCGTTAAATCGGGTAAATCCCGGTTTATTTCAACAATTCTGCTTTTACGGTATCCAGTATGCGGATAGATTCGGCAGTGGTTGGTGCTTCAGCGTATACACGTAGTACAGGCTCGGTACCCGATGGGCGGATCATTACCCAGGTTTCATCTTCAAAGAAGAATTTATAACCATCCAGGTCTTCGGTTCTGTCAACTTTTAGGTTGCCAAAGGCGCTATAGCCACTTTTGCAGTTACTGATGATCTGTTGTTTCTTCTCTTCGGTAACATGCAAATCGTAACGTTCTACCGCGAATTTACCTACCACATCATAAATTTCCTGTACAAGGTCTTTTAAGCTGCGGCCGCTTTTTGCCATAAATTCCCATATCATTAACCCTATCCAAACGCCGTCGCGCTCTGGGATGTGACCGTTAACCGCTATACCGCCAGATTCTTCGCCGCCAACCATAAATGGTTTGCCGCTATTCACTATCAGGTCGCAAATATATTTAAAGCCAATTTTGGTAACCGTATTGTTCAGCCCGTAAGCATCACAAAGTTTTTGAATTTTGCTGGTACACGAAAAGGTAGAATATACCTCGCCGCTTTCGCCTTTTACTTTGTGCATGTAATGTATCAGCAATAAAAGTATATGGTGCGAATCAACAAAGTTACCTTCGCCATCATATAAGCCAATACGATCGGCATCACCATCGGTAACTAAACCAGATGCAATTTCACCTTCAGATAGTTTAATTAACTGCTCAAACTCCTGCAGGTTACGCTGGATAGGCTCGGGGGCCTGGCCATCAAAGCTTGGGTTATAATCGCTGTGCAGAAAAGTAATATCCGGGAACAGGCGGCGCATTACATTTTGCCCGGCACCGTACATGGCGTCGTAAGCCCACTGTAAGCCACTATCGCGAATGGCAGGGATATCGAAGTTGGCTTCGGCATGTTCTACGTACATATCCTCCAGGTCGATGTATTCCACCAGGCCTTCGGTTACATAATCGGTAACCGATTTTAGCTCCAGGTTAATGGTTTCCGGGATCTGCGATTCTACTTTTTCAATATCATCGGGGGTAGCCGGGCCACCGTAAAATGCTTTTATCTTATATCCATTGTATGCAGGCGGGTTATGGCTTGCCGTAATTATTATACCTGCCGATGCCTGTTTGCGCACGGTACCCAACGATATCATTGGGGTAGATATAAACATGTTTTCGGCACGGAAAACCTTAATGCCCTGCGATGCAAGCACAGTTGTGGTTACATCGGCAAATAGTGGCCCTGCAAAACGCGGGTCGCAGCCTATCACGGCGCTTGGGTTTTCGAAGTTTTGCTTTAGCCACAATGCAGTTGCATAGGCCACCCGTTTTACGTTTTCAACAGTAAAGTCGTCAGCAATGATCGCTCTCCAACCGTCTGTTCCAAATTTTATTTTGCTCATCTTAGATATAAGTGGTTTAAAATCCTATTTTTAGCGCCTCAATATTCATACAAGAATATTAATGTTTTATGGTAAACGGAAACAAATAATGAAAGTTTTAAAATTTGGCGGAACATCGGTCGGAAGTGCCGCTCGTATGCAGAAGCTACTGGATATAATAAACCCCCAGGAAAGGCAAATTGTAGTGTTATCGGCCATGTCGGGCACTACCAATAATTTAGTAGAAATTGGCCATGCCTACCTTACAAATGATAAGGCAAAGGCGGCAGCTTTAATTGCAACATTAAAGGATAAGTACGAGGTTGTTATAAAGGAGCTTTTAAAGAAGCCCGAAACATTAGAACAGGGTAAAGAAGTTATTGATTATCACTTTAGGTTATTAAGCAGTTTTGCTAACGACCTGTTTACCCCCATAGAAGATAAAATTATACTGGCACAGGGTGAGTTGTTATCAACCACGTTGTATCATATTTACCTGAAAGAAATTGGTGTACCATCGGTATTACTGCCAGCGCTGGAGTTTATGAAAACGGATGAGGATAGCGAGCCTATTGTTGACCACATCACTACCGAGCTTACACCACTGCTGGATAAACACCCGGATGTGAACCTTTTTATTACCCAGGGTTTTATTTGCCGTAATGCTTTTGGCGAAATTGATAACCTGCGCCGTGGCGGCAGCGATTATACCGCGTCATTAATAGGGGCGGGTATCCACAGCGAGGAAGTGCAGATATGGACAGATATTGACGGTATGCATAATAACGATCCGCGTATTGTGAGCAATACCAAACCGATTGCCCAGCTATCATTTGATGAAGCTGCCGAGCTTGCTTACTTTGGTGCCAAGATACTGCACCCGCAAAGTGTTTTCCCGGCGCAAAAATATAAGATCCCTGTACGTTTGTTAAATACAATGGACCCGCAGGCTGCCGGTACGCTGATAACTAATACCAGCGAAAAGGATAAAATAAAATCTATTGCCGCTAAGGATGGCATCACCGCTATTAAGATACAAAGTAGCCGTATGCTGCTGGCACATGGCTTTTTACGCCGCGTATTTGAGGTGTTTGAGCGGTATCGTACATCGATAGATATGATAACCACATCTGAAGTGGCGGTATCTTTAACTATTGATGATACTACCTATTTAGGTGAGATAACTGCCGAACTGGGCGCTTTTGGCTCGGTTGAAATTGATGTGAACCATACTATTATTTGTGTGGTAGGTGATTTTGGCGCCGAAAAGCATGGTTACGCAGCCCGCGTTTTAGAGGCTGTTAAACATATCCCGGTTAGGATGATATCATACGGTGGCAGCGATCATAATATGTCGCTACTGGTTAAAACAGAAGAAAAAACAGAGGTGCTAAGAAGCTTGCACAGCAGGCTGTTTTAAGAGCCTCACCCAACCCTCTCCAAGGAGAGGGCTTAATATACAATACGTCCGGCGTATTGCAGGAGAAAAGCTTTTAGAACCCTCTTCTTTGGAAAGGGCAGGGTGAAGCTAATTCCTCGCAATAACGCGGTTTTTTAGACAGTCAATTTTTGACTTTTGACTTTTTAATTTTGACTTAACAAAAGATGTTCAATAACAATACAATACAGCGCTTTAACGATACAGAAACCCCATTCTATTATTACGATATGGGTGTTTTGCGCAATACCCTTGATGCCTGCAGGGATGCATCATCAAAATATGGTTTCCATGTGCATTATGCCATGAAGGCTAACTTTAACCCCAAAGTGGTTGATATGATCCAGTCTTTTGGTTTTGGTGCCGATTGCGTAAGCGGTAACGAAGTAAAATCGGCAATGGAGCATGGCTTTGATAAGGGCAAAGTGGTATTCGCGGGGGTAGGTAAGTCTGATAAAGAGATCAATTTAGCGCTTGATGCTGATATTTTTTGCTTCAATGTAGAATCGGTACAGGAACTGGAGATCATTAATGATCTGGCGAAAGCCAAAAATAAGGTTGCCGGTATCGCTATCCGTATTAACCCTAATGTTGACGCGCATACCCACCACTTTATTACTACAGGGCTGGACGAGAATAAGTTCGGCATTAATACCTGGCAGCTAAATGATGTTGCCGAGATGCTTCGCAAATGTGCTAATCTGAAATTTTTAGGTATCCACTTTCATATAGGTTCGCAAATTACCGATATGGAAGTTTACCGCAGCCTGTGCATCCGCATTAACGAAATGCAGGACTGGTTTGAAAACCACGGCTTTGCCATTAAAATATTAAATACCGGTGGTGGTCTTGGGGTAGATTATTACAACCCTGATACTAACACCATCCCCGATTTTGAAAGCTATTTTAAAGTTTTCAGCAAGTTTTTGAATGTTAAACCGGGACAGGAGGTGCATTTTGAACTGGGCCGAGCTTTGGTTGCACAATCAGCGTCGTTGATATCAAGGGTGCTTTATGTAAAGAACGGGCAGAAAAAGAACTTTCTGATTTTAGATGCCGGTATGACGGAGCTGATGAGGCCGATGCTTTACCAGGCGTATCATACTATTGAGAACTTGAGTAGGGACAGTGAAGCGAAGAGTGAAGGAGCAGACGCACCGGACACCCCGCACCCCGCACCTCAAATAAAATACGACGTTGTTGGTCCTATCTGTGAGAGTACGGATTGTTTTAGGAAAGATGTTGACCTGCCGCAATCATATCGTGGCGACCTGATAGCCATCCGCACAGCGGGTGCTTATGGCGAGGTGATGGCATCTAACTATAACCTGCGCGATCATGTGCAATCTGTTTATTCAGAACCGGTAAGCTAAGCCCATTTGAAAAGATACATTTGTAAACAGCCTGGTGGTAGCAAGCGTTGCGTGGCCTGTTATTTTTTTGTACCCTAAAGAACCGGTAGTCCCTATTATGGAATCGAAATATTGATTGTCATACAAATCTGTACGGGTAATTTTACCTGCCGTTTTACTGAAGAACAATTTTACCCCCACGTTTAAGTTCTGGTTTGGCTTTATGGCTAATTCACTGAATATGCCATAGGTAAACAAGCCTGCCTGTGTTGCACTGATCACGTCGGGGTCGTGTGCAATAGCCCTGCGAAAATTGAGATAATTACCACTCTCATGCGTGTAAACCAGGTCGGTACCAATTATTCGCCAGTCTACTTCACCAAAGTTTTTGTAATAAGATACAGAGCCATTTACACCAAAGCCTGTAAATGATTTACTTCCGGCGGTAATATGGGTGTCGGAGCTGTCCTTAGCATAGCTTCCAAAAAAGCCCAATATGCCATAGCTGAAGTTGAAATTAGGAACAGTATGAGAACGGTATATATTAAGCAATCCACTATTTATACTGCCCCCGGAACTCAAGGTTTCCTGAAGTAAATAAGTACCCGCGGCATAAATACCTGTTTTAACAGAATCGGTAGAATGTGGTTTAACCATGTATTGGATATCATTTTGATAAATAGCCGGGAAATAAACACGCCTGGCGCATGATGACAAGCCAAGGCAGAAGATCACAGTCAAAAAAATGTAGATAGGTTTCAAATGTTAAGGCTTAGTTGGTAAGATATGTTATATATCTATACGCAGGTAATTAAATAATGATACAAAGTATCACTATTTAATTAAAAAATCTATATTAATATTTAAGTAAATATGATGCAGCTATATTCTAATGCCACCTGCATTTTGCGGGTTTTTGCACTTAATGTGGATAATTATAACTACCTTGCGCACTTTAATAAATAAAATAATGCAAAAAGAAGGAACAGTAAAATTTTTCAATGAAACAAAAGGTTTTGGTTTTATTACCCCAGATGGTGGTGGTGCCGACGTATTTGTTCATTCAACAGGTCTGATTGACGAAATTCGTGAAAACGATAAAGTTGAGTTCGAAGTAGAAAACGGAAGAAAAGGCTTAAACGCAGTAAACGTAAAAGTTGTTTAATTATATATTAATCCACTAAATGTTACAGAAAGCATCCGCCCATTAAGGCGGATGTTTTTTTTTGTCTTATAGATGGTTGAACCATCAGTCGTTTCCGCTTATCCAAAACATTATCGATGCTATTGCAATTAAGGCCAGCACAAAAGGTATTAAGGTATCTAACATATGCCTTAGTATCCGTTTTGGTAAATTCTCCTTCCGGTCTGTATAGCTTAGTAGTTTATATTTAAGTACGATTAGTATAGCAGCCAGTACAATCGTTACCAGGTAAAATATTTTCCTGAAGTATATTAATCGTAGTAGATCCGATAATATTTCCAAACTCATATCACCAAAAATACAAATACTACCTCTTTGTGTAGCTTGTAAGTTTATACCAATGCGGATGGTTTGGCTTTAAACTATTTGTAAATTATTTAAACAGAGCGGTATGGTATTTGTTACTTAGGTACAAAACATCTACTAAAAAGTAAATAATATGAAAGATCAAGCAAAAATTATAGCAGCACTTTTAGTGGGTGCTGCGGCGGGTGCCGCTTTAGGACTATTATTGGCCCCAGAAAAAGGTGAAGAACTAAGAGGCGATATTGCTGATTATGTAAATGACCTTGTTGACAAAGCAAAGAACAAAGCGCAATCTACTGCAGATAATATTAAAGAATACGGCAGTAATGCGGTTGATTCGGTAAAATCAAAGTTTTCGGGCGCGGCAAGTAATGCTGAAGATGCCATTAATAGCGCGAAATCAAAAGCTGCTGATTATGCTGAAAGTGGCGCTGATAGCGCAAAATCAAAAGTAAAAGGTACCGCTAACGACTGGAATAATTCTATCCAGAACGCGTAAGGTATTTAAATATACATGTGTAAAAGCCCGGCTATTAGCCGGGCTTTTTTTGTGCATCACTTTGTTATCCTGAGTGATAACGAAGGATCTATAACCACCATGCTATAACAAACTATGTCATTTCGAACGAGCACGGGCAGGGGTTGAGCGTAGGGCGAGGAGAAATCTTGTTCAATGCACCTTGCCGACCGTTCATACGAAAAAGCACGGAGTAACAAGATTTCTCCTCGTACCTCGTTCGAAATGACATGGTTTATTAAAATAAAAAAAACGCCCAACCTTTCGGCGGGCGTTTCAATATTAAAGCAGGCTGCCTTATTTAGCTTTAGGTGCCCAGGTATTATCGCTGGTATTGGCATCCATGTATATGCCGTTATCTAACGTTACCGATTTAAGGCTTTTACCTCTTACGGATGCAAAAGTAACCAGTGTTTGTTTTTGGTTGGCTTCCCAAACCCCAGGGGTTTTATGGATAGTTTTAGTAGTGCCATCAGTATAAGTGATCACCACATCAAACGGGATAGCGAAACCGCCAATATTGGCAACGGTTAAGGTATAACCATCTTTACCGGTAACACCTGTTTTAATGGCCAAATCGTTATAGTAATTTGTAAAGAACCAGTTGTTAAAGAACCAGGTAAGGTTACGGCCCGATACATTGCTCATCGAGTTAAAGTAATCCCATGGGATGGGGTGTTTACCATGCCATCTGTCCATATAACCGTGCAGTGCTTTTTTGAATAGGTCATCGCCAAGCATATCTTTTAATGCTAAATAGCTTAACGATGGCTTGCCATAAGCATTATTGCCATAACCGGTTGTTAATTCGCTTGTTTGGGTAATAACAGGAATATCCTGGTTGCTCGACCGGTTGTTGATCCAACTGTTAATACGGAACTGTTTGTAGAACGCGTCGGCTTTCTCCTTGCCTTTTTCGGCAGTACCAATCAGGTATTCTAAAGTAGTAGCCCAACCTTCGTCCATAAAGGCATAGCGGGTTTCGTTGATACCCATGTAGAAAGGGAACCAGGTATGTGCTATCTCATGGTCCTGTACAAGCTGTGCAAAGCTTGGGTCGCCCATTTGGCTATCGTTCACCATCATTGGGTATTCCATGTCTGCAAAGCCCTGAAAAGCCGTCATTTTAGGGAACGGATAAGGTACACCCGGCCAGTTATGACTGAACCAACCTAATGCATTACGGCCATATTGTACAGATTGTTTAAAATCGGTACCCTTAACAGAGTAAGCAGCCTGCATGCTCGAGCGCCTGCCGGTTTTACTATCAACAATAACACTGCCTGCATCCCAAATGTAATGGTTGCTTAAGCCTACAGCTACGTCACTGATATCGGTAGCAGTCCATGTCCAGGTGTTCATGGCGTTTTGGGTGGTAACCTTGTTGCCGGTAATTTCTTCAATAGTAGCCACATGTATGGTGCTGTCGCTGGTCATTGACTTTTGCAGGCGATCAGCAAATTCTTTTTGCAGTACCTGTGTTGGGTTTTGCAAAGTACCGGTAGCCCAAACCACAAAGTTTTTTGGTACGGTTACGTTAAGGGTGTAATCGTTAAAATCGTTGTAAAACTCTTGTGCATCAACAAATGCTACCCTGTCCCAACCATTGTAATCGTCATAAACAGATACACGGGGGTAAAAATAAGCCAGGTAATAGCTTGTCGAATCTATCTGCCCTTCGCGGCCACTTTCTTTTGAAGCATCAAAATGCCAGGCAATGGTCATCTTAACCGAATCGTGCGGCATTAAAGGTTTTGGTATGGTAACCTGCTGATTAGTTGTAGCTGCCTGCGCGTTATTCCACGCCTTTTTTTGGCCACTAACTATAAAGCTATCTATTTGAATGCCCGATGTTAAATAATCCGGGCTGGCATCGCCCATCCTGGCAGAGCCCGGGCGGTGAATATTTAGTATCAGTTTCATGTTCAGCCTTTTTAGGGTATCAGGGCTGTTGTTAAAGTAGGTAATGGTTTCGATACCTTTTACTGTGCTAAGCGGAGGTGCCGCGGTTATTGAGATGTTGTAACGGGCGTGATTTTGCCAGTATTTAGCCCCGGGTTTGCCATCGGCGCTGCGGGTGCCATTATTGTATGCCTTTTTAATATCACGTGGCATGTAAAGGCTTTGCGCATGTAATTGTAACAGCGCTATGCTACACGCTGCAGTTAACAGAATTTTTTTGAACATAATAAATGATAAGTTTTTTGTAAGATCAACAGAACAAATGTAGAATATATATCAGTAAACCTTAGACTGCTTAGGTAAACGAATTGTTACAAGGAATGCTTGCTTGGGGGGCATAAATTATTTTCCTTTGTGTAAGTTATTTTAGTAGGGGTATTAAATAACTATACGAAGCCGGGCTTATGGTCCGGTTTCGTATTTATATAGCAATCCTTTTAATCCTTCGTAATATATTCCTTAGCTATCAGCGTAAATAGCATGTCGTTATCGGCAGATTCATCAAAGTTCTCGGTCAGCAGTTGCGTTACCTCATTATACTTTAACAGCTTAGCTATCATTATCAGCATTCGGTACGATGTGATGTTAATATGTTCCAATATTTGCAGGTAAAGCATAATATCCAGATCGTTCAGTAAGGGTATATCCTGGCCATCATCTAAACAAAATTCATCTCTAACTATAGATTTAATTGGGTTACAAACCTCCGGGGATGGTGTTTCGCCTATTAGCTTATAAATAGCTTCCATGCGTTTGATCTGGTTTTTAACGTCACCGCCAAATTCACCTATAGCCAATTCAAGGGATTTAAAAGATGCCAGATTGAAAAGGCTGCTTGTACGTTCCTGTAAAAAGCGTTTGCCATTGTATATCCTGGTTAAATGATGCAGGAAAATTTTCTTTAAATAATTATTGTCAGGAGCGGGAGGGGTAATAGGTGCCATAGCATAAAAATTAATGGTGACATGGAAAACACAGTATCAATTTTCTTTGTTAAAAAAGGATTCTTTAAGTAAATGTAAGTTTAATTCTTAGTGTTATGGTATATTAATAAATGCTCCTTATTATTGTAAAATGAGATATAAGTTAGGCGATTTTGTACGGTTTGTTGATGAAAAGCTGGAAGGCTATGTAACCCGCATTATTGATGAGCAAATGATAGGCGTTACTGTTGAGGATGATTTTGAAATACCTGTATTGGCCAGTAAGGTAACTTATGTACACGGCCATGGTGCCGAAAGCCACGACGAAGAATATGTTGCCGATATTAAAGTGCCTGCAGGCGAATTTAAAAGCAAAGGCGTGCATATTGCTGTAGTGGCCGATGCAAAAGCAAACGCGCTTGTGCATTTATATATCATAAACGAAACATCGTACCAGTTACTTGCATCTGTTACTACCGAGCAGCAAAAGCAGTTTAAAGGAGAGTTTGCAGGTATTGTTGAGCCGAATGGGGTTGCAAAAATTTATTCAGCAAAACTATCCGACCTGCAGCTGTGGCCAAAATTTATATTCCAGGTATTGTTTTTTACTAAACAGAACCAGGAATCGGTAAATCCTCTAAATGTTAGCGAGCAATTTAAAGCCAAAGATTTTTCGGGCGCTAAAAAGCTGGTGCCTTATATAAAACAACAAGGCTGGATGATACAGCTTGATGAGCCGGAACTTATTATTGATGCCGAGAAACTAAAAGAGAGCTTTTTTAAACCAGCTGAAGAAAAGCCGCAAACAGTTGCCAAACCGGTAAGCGAGCTTGATCTGCATATAGAAAAATTGCGCGATGACCACCAGTTTTTAAGCAGCAGCGAGATCTTGAATATACAAACAGATCACTTTAAAAAAGCTTTGGATGCTGCCATTGTACACCAGATGCCCGATATTACTTTTATACACGGTACAGGCAACGGGATCTTAAAACACGAATTGCATAAGCTGTTAAGCAAACACCCTAAAGTGCAAACCTTTATGGATGCACGTAAAGAGAAGTTTGGCTATGGCGCTACAAAGGTTATTTTGAAATAAGGCTAAATTGTTGATATAAAAAGCGTTAGGGATTGAAGCGGATACCGGCCTGTGGCTAATGCCCGTGCAGTATGAGCGTAAAGCCCGGGCCGCAGGCAACGCCCACATTACCTGTAAAAATATACTGTAACTAATCAATATAACCCTAATAAACAATAGACATCAGAATAAAAAAAAGAAAAAATCTTGTATTTTAAATATTAATCGTAATATTGCGATAGATAACATGGGCATTACCAAAACGGATATATTTAACGATGAGCAAAATAAGCTGGCCTTGCAATTAAAAGCGATTGCACACCCGGCGCGTATTGCCATTTTGCAACATATTATAAAAGCTAATGCCTGTATTTGCGGCGATCTGGTAGATGAACTGGGCCTGGCACAAGCCACTATCTCTCAGCATTTAAAAGAGCTGAAAAATGCCGGCCTTATACAGGGCACAATAGAAGGGGTGAGCGTGTGTTATTGCATTGAGCCCAAAGCCTGGAACAATTTACAAAAGGAAATAAATACCATGTTCGCGTCGTACAAGGACGTGAATAAGTGCTGCTAAAATTTTTTAACCAAATCAATCGTAATATTGCGATAGAGTATGCTAAAACACATGACGATGGAATACTTAAAATGGAGTGCTTTTAAGCAACAATTACAGGCCAGCCCTGGGCTTATTTTACAGTTTCAATATGCCGAAAACCAATGGGTAGATGCGGCTTACCACATAACCGAAATTAAACAAGCCCCAATAACATCTGTTGATTGTGGTGGTGTTATGAATGCCTGGACAGAGATAATTGTTCAGCTATGGGAACCGCAAGGCCAGCAGCAGGATAGGGCTATGCAGGTAAGCAAAGCACTATCAATTGTTGAACTGGTAGAAAAGGCATTGCCGTTAAACCCCAACGGTATTGTTAAAATTGAGTTTGGCAATTCGCAGTTTGATACCCGCCAAATGTTTCCTAAAGATATTATTATTGATGGCGATAACCTGATTGTTGACCTGCGCCCGGATGCTGTACAATGCAAGGCTATTGAACGTGGCGGCAGCTGTGGTACTAACGATAAAGGTGAAGAATGCTGCACCCCTGTAGCGGAAGTTAAACCCAAAATACAATTACAAAACCTGGCTGCTACAGTTGCCTGCTGTGAACCGGGCTCTGGTTGCTGCTAATTAAAATTACGATGAAAAATATTTTAGTATTGTGCACCGGCAACAGTTGCCGCAGCCAAATAGCAGAAGGTTACCTGCGATACTTTGCCGGCGATAAAGCGAATGTTTACAGTGCCGGAATAGAAACGCATGGCGTTAACCCAAAAGCCATACAGGTAATGGCGAATGATGGCATAGATATATCGGCACATACATCTAACCATGTGGATGAGTATCTGGTTATTCCGTTTGATTATGTGATAACGGTATGCGATAATGCCAATGAGGCTTGCCCGTATTTCCCGGGGAATGTGCAGCGTTTTCATTATAACTTTCCCGATCCTGCAAAGTCAACCGGCACAACCGAAGAAGTAATGAACGAGTTTAAGCGTGTGCGTGATATGATAAAGGGTTATACCGCTGATTTTGTAAAAGAACATATTACATAACATGACCGCCAGTAATTGCGCCCCCGCAGCTAACCGGAAAAAGCTTAGTTTTTTAGACCGTTACCTTACCTTATGGATCTTCCTGGCAATGGGAGTTGGGGTTGCCATAGGCTACCTTGTACCATGGGCCCCGGTATTTATTAATTCTTACTCCAGTGGTACTACTAATATCCCGTTAGCCATTGGGTTGATATTAATGATGTATCCGCCTTTGGCAAAAGTAAAATATGAAAGTTTAGGTGAGGTGTTCCGTAATACCAAAGTATTAAGCTTGTCGCTTTTTTTGAATTGGATAGTTGGCCCCATACTGATGTTTGTTTTGGCCGTTGTTTTCCTGCACGATAAGCCGGATTATATGGTGGGGCTAATACTTATAGGCCTTGCCCGCTGTATAGCCATGGTTATTGTATGGAACGAACTGGCGGAGGGTAATCGTGAATATGCGGCGGGTTTGGTAGCGCTAAACAGCATCTTCCAGATCTTGCTTTATAGCGTTTATGCCTATGTATTTATAACGGTATTGCTGCCTTTGTTTGGGATGAAAAGCGAGGTAGTTAACATCACTATTGGTGAAATAGCAAAATCTGTAGGGATATACCTGGGGATACCATTCGCGGCAGGCCTTATTAGCAGGTACATGCTTATTAAACTAAAAGGAGCGGAGTGGTTCAGTCAAAAATTCCTGCCGGTTATATCACCTATTACACTCATTGCATTGTTGTTTACTATTGTGGTAATGTTCAGCCTAAAAGGGCAGTTAATTGTTCAGATCCCGTTTGATGTAATAAGAATTGCCATACCCCTAATAATATATTTCGCTATCATGTTTTTGGTAAGTTTTTTTGCCGGCAAATTTATGGGGGCCGATTATTCCAAGAACGCGTCCATAGCCTTTACTGCTGCAGGGAATAACTTCGAACTGGCTATCGCGGTTGCTATCGGGGTTTTCGGCATCAACTCCGGCGAGGCATTTGCCGGGGTTATTGGGCCGCTGGTGGAGGTGCCAGCGTTAATAATACTGGTGAAAGTGGCGATGTGGCTGCGCGATAAATATTATTAATAACGTGAACCATTTCAACCGCTATCGAAGAAGGTTTTACCTATAATTAACTATTTTTTAGAAGGTTAGATAAGCCCGTACCACCAGGTTCGGGCTTTCTTTTTTATGGTGATCGAAACTATTTGCCGGTAAAAATGTTATTCAATAGTTAATAAATATAACCCATTAAATAATAAAATATTATGAAAAGGATAAGTTTAATAATGGCGACGGCAATTGCTGCATGCGCCTTTAACTATGCCACGGCAAAAAATAACACCAGCCATAATACGGATAAAGCCTTATTACTAACAGGTAACTTAACTGTTAACCAGGATACTGTGCCTAAAAAGTCTAAAACAAAAAAGACTACACCTACCACAACCACACCTACCACAACTACGCCAACAACACCTACTACACCAACAGTACCAAGTTACCCTACAACACCAACAAATCCAACAGAGCCAACCAGTCCTACTAACCCTACGGTACCAACAACCCCAACACCAACCACACCGACTGTGCCAAGCCCTAATCCAAGTGTGCCGCCAACCGGTACACCAACCACGCCGACTGCACCAACTATGCCGCCGACCACACCTACAACACCAACAGGCACACCTCCGGCTACGCCAAAAGCAGCGCCTACAACGCCAACTACAACTCCGCCGGCAGCACCAACTGTGCCACGTACAACCGGCAGATAATAAAGCAAATCATATAAATGCGAGACCAGTGTAAAGCGTAAGCTTTCGCTGGTCTTTTTTTTAACAATAAAGCCCGGTTATGGCCGGGCTTTATTGTTAGTTTTCTTTTTCTACAAATTCTTTAAGGCTTATGCCCAATATATGGTTCCAACCTTGTGTGAAGCTTGATGTGGCAAAGTCGGGTCCGTGCCCTGCAAAGCTCTCCAACCCAGTATGGGTTATGCGTACAAGCGTTTTATCATCTTCGGGGAAAAGCTCAAAACTAACTTCTGATGCACCTTCAAAGCCTTCATATACCCAAGTATAACTTAGTTTTTTTTCGGGTTCAACTGCGGTTATGCGGCAATTGTGTTTATAGCTTTCGCCCTTGCTTCCCTGGCCGGAAAAGCTAAATTCAAAGCCAACACGTGGCTCAAAGCTTTCCAGCTGAAAATACCATTGTTTCATTTTATCGTTATCGGTAAGGGCTTGCCATACACGGTTAACGGGTGCGTTAAGCGTACGCTCAACTATCAGTGGTTTTGCATCCATTTTATTTATTTTTTGGTTTTGTTTCTATTGGTTCTTCATTCAGGAAATTTTCAAGTGCATCCAGCTTACTGGTCCAAAATGTGCGGTATTGCTCCGTCCATTTGGCTACCTGTTCCAGCTTTTTAAGATCGGCACGGCAATAACGTTCGCGCCCTTGTTGTTTAATAATAACAAGCCCACATTCGGTAAGTATTTTAATATGCTTGGATACAGCAGGTCTGCTTATGTCGAAATTATCGGCCACAGCATTCAAATTTAGTTGCTGCCCTGCAAGCAAATTGATGATCTGGCGACGGGTAGGATCGGCAATGGCCTGGAATACATCTCTTCTCATATTAATCTGTAACCTATTGGTTACGCAAATATATATGATACCATTTGGTTACGCAAATAAAAAGGTAAAAAAAATCCGAATTTGTTAAATCCGGATCAATCTGGTCTTGTAAGCAAGTTTATTATTACTCTAATGGTATCTCAAATTTAAACGTTGACCCTTTGCCCGTTTCGCTATCTACAGAAAATTTGCCCTGGTGGCGGGTTATAATTTCGTTGCTAATATATAAGCCAATGCCCAGGCCGGATATATGTGAGGCTACATCATCTACCCTATAAAAACGCGAGAAAATGCGGTCATGCTGTTCTTTTTTGATGCCTATACCAAAATCTTGTACTGCCACAACGGCTTTATCGTTTTGCCTGGATACAGATATATTTACGTGATCGGCCTGTGGCGAATATTTAATAGCGTTTGAAATTAGATTGATAATTACCTGTTCAAGACGTTGCCTGTCAGCATTAACAAGCAAGTCACTAATATCCGAACAAATAATTATCCGGTGCGATTTTGTAGAATACTGCATCAGGTCAACCACCTCCTCAATAAGCTGAGGCAGGTTAAATGCGGCATAAGTAAATGGTAATTTGCCTGCTTCTATTTTTGAAACATCAAGCAGATCTGATATCAGGCCTGATAATTTATTTATCTGTGATAAGGCCTTTTGTATAAATAGTTTATTTTTATCATCAGCAGGCAGGCTGCGGTCTATAATTTGTAGGTAGCCGTTAAGGCTGGTCATAGGGGTTTTTAGCTCGTGGCTGGCAAGCCCAATAAACTCATCTTTTTTAGAGTTAAGTACCTGTATCTCTTCATACAGCTTGGCATTATCAAGTGCCACACTTGCTTGCGATGTTACACCAGATATCAATATTTCGTGCTCTTTTGTGAATCGCCCGGGTTCCGGGTGCCCCAAAAATAAACCACCTATAACAGCGCCCGATTTAGAAACAACCGGTACTGCCAGGTAACTCACCACTGGTAAATGGCCTTTAGGCATGCCGTAATGTGGGTGGTTATGGCCGTAACGCGGGTCTTTTGTTATATCATCAACCCGTACTATGCCCAAGCCATTAAAAGTATGCGCAAATACATCTGTATTACGTGGCATACCAAATTTTTCAAACGCCTCCCTCGGCGCGCCGGATAGCGTGTAAAGCATATATGATTCACCTTCCTCATCCAGCTTATTATAAAAGAACGCGCCGAATGCCGCGCCTGACAGCATAGTGGTAGCGTCGGTAACATTTTGTAATATTTCCTGTACGTCCAGCTTTTCTGATATCACTTTACCCACAGTGTTCAGTATTTCCAGGTTTTCTGCATATTGCTGAAGGGTTTGTTCGGCCAATTGTTGTTTAGAAACGTTACGGGCAATTTTTGAGGCGCCAATAATATTTCCTTTAGTATCTACCATGGGTGATATAGCCAAAGAGACGGGTATCTCCACGCCATTTTTAGTCATCCGTAATGTTTTGTAGTGTTCTACCTTTTCACCTTTTCTTATTTTACTAAGAATTTCTGTTTCCTCCATCAACCTATCCTGGGGTATCAACATGGTAATTGATCTCCCTATAGCTTCGCTTTCCGTATATCCAAACAGCTGTTCGGCGCCATAGTTCCAACTGGTAACAATCCCATCAAGGGTTTTGCTGATTATAGCATCCTCTGATGTTGTTATTATCGAAGCCAGCATAGCCTGCTTGCGCTCGCTGTTTCTTTGCTCGGTAATATCAATAAGCGTATTTACCGCGCCCGTAATAGTGCCATTAGCATCAAATATCGGAATAGGGTAGGGTAATACATTAATCAGTGCGCCGTCGGGCCGTTGTATAATTATTTCTTCACCTTCAATAGCAATCCCCTCTTTTAAAGTGCGTGCCATAGGGCAGGTATCCAGTGGTAATGGCTGCCCGTTTGGTTTAAATATTTTCCAAGAACCGCACCATAGTTCTTTATTTGTTTCGGGGGTTCTTCCCCACAGTTTTACTGCCGCATTATTAAATGAAGTTATATAACCATCCTTATCGCAGGTATAAATAGCAACAGGTAAGTTGTCAAATAATTCATAAGGCAGTTTCGTGTTTGCTATCAGATGTGTTATTTCTTCTGCATTGGTAGTTACGGCATCCATTAATTTATATTGGAAAGGTGAAATTAATTAATAAGTGTAATATAATTATCTATCAGGAAACTTTAGACAGCTACGGATAATATAGGGAACGGCAGAGGCAGTGTTCCTAACAAATAAAGTTACGTATAAACTATTACAAAGCTAAAATGTTATAAAAATGTAACAAATATATTTATGGCAGATATTGCAAAACGTTTTCCGCAGAACCCCCTACTATCCCCAAAAGATTTAAAAGCTACCAGCGAAGGCTTACATATTGCCTGTTTGTTAAACCCAGGTGTTTTCAGGTTTGATGGTAAAATATGGCTGCTGATACGCGTTGCCGAGCGGCCACAGCAAAGTAAGGTACATGTATCATTCCCTATACTTACCGCTACCGGCGAAACACAAATAATGGAAATTGCCCTCGATGATTCTGACCTTATTGCTACCGATGCCCGGGTGGTAAGGTATAAAGGTGTAGATTATTTAACCACCTTATCGCACCTGCGCTTACTTTGCAGCGATGATGGTGTACATTTTCATGAACCGGAAGGTTACAACAAGCTGTTTGGTACAGGCCCTTTACAAACATTTGGGATTGAAGATTGCCGGGTAACATATCTGGAAGGGCAGTACTATCTCACTTTCACCGCCGTAAGTGATAGTGGCGTAGGTGTTGGTATGCGCACTACTACCGATTGGAAAAACTTTCAATCTCATGGTATGATATTGCCGCCGCATAATAAGGATGTTGCCATTTTTGAAGAAAAAATAAACGGCTTATACTATGCTCTGCACCGCCCAAGCAGCGTGGATATTGGTGGTAACTATATCTGGATTGCACAATCACCTGATGGCGAACATTGGGGCAACCACAAATGCATTGTTAAAACCCGCGAGGGCATGTGGGATGGCGCCCGGGTAGGCGCAGGGGCAGCGCCCATTAAAACCGAAAAGGGTTGGCTGGAAATATACCATGGCGCCACTAAAAATCACCGTTATTGTTTAGGCGCGGTTTTGTTAGATCTTAATGATCCGTCAATAGTGCTGGCCAGAACCATTGACCCAATAATGGAACCCAGCGAGCCTTATGAAGTAAGTGGCTTTTTTGGCCACGTAGTATTTACTAACGGCCACATAGTTGAGCCCGATGGTGATACTATAACCATGTATTATGGTGCTGCCGATGAGTTTGTTTGCGGGGCGCATTTATCCATTAAAGAAATATTGAAAGCGTTAGATGTTTAATTTAGATTCACATTTTAATTAATACGATAATTTAAAAACAATTATAAATAAAGACTGTTTTTTGATGGAACAACCTAATATCACTCATGAACGGAATATCACCCTGGGTAGTAGCAGCTAATCGTATTTTTACAGATAACACGCTGCCATGCATCTACACAAAAAATTGCGGTGCTTTTGCATTTAGCATTCATTGCACAACCGATTCGCTTTGGGTATTGGTAATATGGCCAAAAGGAAATTTAATAGCTTTTCGTGCCGCTTATTCCCCTGATGGCGGTTTAGAAGTTAGAAACAAGAGAGAGAATGATAATGGCATAAAGTTATTCCTTAATTCTGTTATTGGCGATATAACGGTTAATATTCAATTCCCTGTAGATGCTCAAACCACTTTACGATACACCACCACTTTAAAACCCCGCACCGATCTGCTGATACCATTTTGGCCGCGTGATATAATTATCCCCGGCAGGGATGGTGAACCGGATAATACCGCCGGTAAAATATGGGCAAAACAAATAGGCACACGCTCGGGCATGGTTTATTTTAGCATAACAGGGCCTAAATCTGGTTCAGTATTATATCTGCAAAATCTTTCTGCGCTAAACGATTATTGCCAGCAAACCCAAACATCTGCCGGTGAAACCGTAGGCGGCGAATGGCCCGAACTTGGATTTGCATTGCCGCCGACATTAGATAAACCGCTGCAGGCTGATAAAGAGATAACCATATCAGATGCCATTGTAGTGTTTGATGAAGAAGTGCCTGCAAAAGAAGCGGCTATGGTTGAGCAATACTTTAACCTGCTTGCCCAGGCCTATCTGCAATTGCCTAAGCCAGATACGAAGTACCAGGACTGGCCCGAAACTTTGGAGAAGGGGTTGCATGATTTAATTGAAAGCCCGGGTTGCTGGAGCCAGGTGGCGGGCCATTCTTATTTTAATGCCTATGTAAGCGATTATGTTACCCCACCAGAAATTATGGTGCAGTTAGCTGTATTGCTCCCCCTGCAGGATTATGTGGATTGGGGCGGTAAAAAAATGGATGTAACCAAGATCATAAAGGAAGCTTTGCCAACTTTTTATGATGAAAAGTTAAAAACTATTATGCGATGGCTGCCTGCCGCGGCTGATAAGCTGGAAGGTGAAGAAGAGCAAAAAGAACCACTCACTATGGATTCCTGGTACCTGCATCACCCCTTACTTAACCTATCGCGATTAGCGTTAAAAGGCGAGAAGGTGGCCAAGCAGCTCTTTTTAGATTCGCTGGAATATTCTATTAAAGTAGCACATCATTTTAAATATGACTGGCCTGTATTTTACAAAATGGATACCCTGGAAGTTATTAAGGCCGAAACCGCACCGGGCAAAGGCGGCGAGCATGATGTGCCTGGCCTATACGCGCATGTTATGCTGCAGGCTTATGAACTAACCGGTAAGAAGCGCTACCTGAACGAAGCCGAAAAAGCCGCTAAAAAGCTGCAGGGATTAGGTTTCGATCTATTTTATCAGGCAAATAATACCGCTTTTTCTGCCGGTGCCTTGCTTCGGTTATCAAAAATTACCGGGAATAAATTATATAAAGAACTAAGCTATTTGTGCCTTGCCAATATATTTAAGAATGTAAAATTGTGGGAATGTAATTATGGATACGGTAAAAATTTTCCGTCGTTCTTTTGCCTGTTCCCGCTAAGCGATGCGCCTTATACCGCGGTTTATGAAGAACAGGAGGTTTTTTGCGCCCTGCATGATTATTTAAGGCATGCCGAGGGCGAAGATATTTTGCCATCTATCTCGATGTTAGTGGCCGAGTATATTAAATATTTATTGGACCGTGCCATATATTATTATCCACCTATGCTGCCAAAAGAAATGCTGTCAGACGAGGTAAAGACAGGGGAGGTTGACCCTAAGCTTTGGATAGCGTTGGAAGATATGCACGATGGTTGGGAGAAAAACGGCGAAGTTGGCCAAGAAGTTTACGGTGCAGGTAATGCATTTGGGATATTGCCCCGGCACTATTTGCGTGTACCCAACGAAAACTTTATGGTATATGTAGATTATCCAACCTCATCATTTATTGGCCAAAAAAGAAAGCCAATAACCTTTACTATTTTAGGTGATAACCGGCTGACATGCCGCCTGGTAATTGCGCGTATGGATGATAAAAAGCTGCCAACATTTAAGGTAATAGCTAATGGACAAAAACAAGAAATAAAGGGCAAAGTAACCAGGGATGGCAATATTG
>NZ_JAQBOI010000252.1 GCF_028288105.1 Mucilaginibacter sp.
TTAGCCGATTCGTAACCACAGCTTTGACAGAAATAAGCGATTTTAGATTTAGCCATTATTAGATATGCAGATTTCAGATGTGCAAATATGCACATGTTTTGCCAATAAAATTAGCAATTATAAATGAATGTGCAAGATATGCCTATTGTTAATCTTAGTAGGCTTATAGGAGGCTCCGATGGAGCCGGTTAGGTATTGGAGATATATCTATAAACAGGGTGCTCCTACGGAGCCTGCATTTAAACGGCTCCATAGGAGCCACGTGTTTATAGAGTAAAAAAATAGGTAATTGGCTCCAGCGGAGCCTCCTTTAAAAATTCACCTAACAAAAAAGAGCAGATGCTATTAACATCTGCTCTTTTCTTTCATCTGCATATTTGCACATCTGCAAATCCGCACATTTACAACTTTATCTCTTCGTCTTTATTAGAGAAGAAGTGGAACTCGGTAATCTGGTAAGCAGGGTTGCTTTTGATCTTTATCCACTGGTTATATTTAAAGTACCATTTCATCTGGCGGTTAAATAAACCCTTTTTAATGTATGCCTCAATGTACGGGTGCACACAAAGCGTAATATTTTTCTCGTTTTGCTCTTCCAGGATATAGTTGAAATTGTTCTCAATATCATCCAGTAACAAAATGGTTGGCCTGATAGTACCGGTACCGCCACAAGCAGGGCAAACCTCGCTGGTAACAATATTCATCTCGGGCCTTACCCGTTGGCGGGTAATTTGTATCAATCCAAATTTACTTGGGGGTAATATGGTATGCTTCGCACGGTCATCGGCCATTTGGGCTTTCAGGTAATCAAAAAGCTCTTTACGGTTGGTTGGCTTGTGCATGTCAATAAAATCGACAACCACTATACCTCCCATATCGCGCAGGCGCAACTGGCGGGCAATCTCTTTGGCGGCTTCCTTATTTACCTGGTAAGCGTTCTCTTCCTGGTTCTCTTTATTAGCTGTACGGTTACCGCTGTTCACGTCAATAACGTGCAGGGCTTCTGTATGCTCAATAACCAGGTAGGCGCCACCGGCAAGGTTAACCGTTTTCCCGAAGGTTGATTTTATTTGCTTATCAACGCCATGGTGCTCAAAAATGGGCTCCTTGTGCTTATGCAAACGAACAATGCCTTCCAGATCCGGAGAAATCTCGTGTATGTACGACCTAACCTCTTCATACATACTCTGCTCGTTCACATAGATGTTCTGAAAATCGGGGTTCAAGATATCTCTAAGGATAGTTGAGGTACGGCCAATTTCACCTAAAACCTTTTTAGCAGGTTCGGTTCCGTGTAGCTTGGTAACAAACGTTTCCCATTTAGATATCAGGTCTAACAGATCTTTCTGCAGCTCGGACACACCCTTACCTTCAGATACGGTACGTATAATTACGCCGAAATGCTTTGGTTTAATGCTTTCAACCACCTTACGCAGGCGGTTGCGTTCTGTATTGCTTTTAATTTTCTTCGAGATCGATATCACCTCAGAAAAAGGCACAAGTACCACATACCGGCCTGCTATTGACAGATCAGAACTTAAGCGGGGGCCTTTTGTAGAAATTGGCTCCTTCGCTATTTGTACAGGTACAAGCAGGCTTTTTGATAATACATCAGAGATTTTGCCCCCTTTGTTAATATCAGCTTCCGGCTTAAAATTATCTAAAAGCTTCGATTGGTACCCACCGCTACGTACTTGTTTGGTAAGCTTAAGCAGGCTTTGAACCTGCGGCCCCAAATCAAGGTAATGCAAAAAGGCATCCTTCTCATAACCAACATCCACAAAAGCGGCATTAAGGCTGGGCATAATTTTTTTAATGCGGCCTAAATATATATCGCCAACAGTATAATTGTTAGTGATTTGCTCTTTATGGAGTTCTACAAGTTGTTTGTCCTGTAATAATGCAATAGTAGCCCCGTTGGGGGATGAATCGATAATTAATTCTTTTATCAACTGCTACTCCATTTCTTAAAACGGTGCAAAATTGCACCGCAAGTTAATAAGTGGGTAATAAAACTCACATAAAAACCCCGACAAAAGCCGGGGTATAAACTACCTACGATAGCTTATTTTTTCTTATGTCTGTTTTTTCTTAAACGCTTTTTGCGTTTGTGGGTAGCCATTTTATGTCTCTTACGTTTTTTACCGCTTGGCATAGTAATAATTTTTAAATGTTAATTTATTTTTTTAATTCCTTTATATACTCATCTATGCGCTGTCCGGCAGCCGGATCGCCCATCAATTCTTTGCATTTTTCATAAGCTGCAATCGCTTCTTGTTTTTGGCCCAGTTGTTTATAGCTTTCGGCTAAATAAAAGTAAGGCTCAATTTCTTCTTTTTGCGCAATCATGGTTTTAAACCTGTCAACCGCTTTTGCATACTGCCCGCTTTTCATGGCAAACATGCCTAAATTAAGCAGTGCATCGTGGTTTTTTGGGTCTTGCTTTACTACGTCAAGCAAAAGTGTAATACCTTGCATTGGCATAGCACCACCGTTTACATAAGCAACGCCTAAACCTGTTTTAGCCTCAAGGCTGGCAGGTTGTAGTTTGGTAGCATGGTCAAACGCTTCAACAGCGTTCGCAACATACGTACCTTGTGCAGATGTATCTTGCGATAACTTATAAGCAGCATTAAAATTTTTACCTGCGTTTAACCAATCTGCCATTTCATTGCTTTTGTGGGCAATATCAAAATAGTAGAAAGCCGCAGGTGCCGGTTGGGTAACGCTATCCCATGCTTTGGCTAATTGCCTTTGCAGGGTAAGTTTATCTGCTTCGCCGGCTGTTTTAAGCTTACTTTCAAGCGCGCTTATTTCTGTTGCAATAGAAGCATCAATATTGGGTTTAGCCAATGCCGATACCGAAGCCGCATTTATATTAGCGTTTGCTTTTACCGCCGGGGGCATTGCCGCGGCACCGCCGCGTGTTGCTTCCTTTGGTTTAACCAAACCCTTAACGGGTAAAGAATACAAATAGCCCATAATAGCAATTACTGCTACGCCAACAACTATTTGAGGTCTCTTCATACTGATTATTTGGTTGCTTTAGTGGTTTTGTTACCAGAGCGTACTTTTTCAACAAAAGTTTTAGCTGGTTTAAAGCTTGGCACAAAGTGCTCAGGGATGATAATAGCAGTGTTTTTTGAGATGTTACGGGCTGTCTTTTTAGCTCTTTTTTTAACAACAAAGCTGCCGAAACCTCTTACGTATACGTTTTCGCCGCCAACCATTGAGCTTTTAACTACCTTAAAAAACGCCTCAACAGTTTCCTGCACGTCCACTTTTTCGATTCCTGTTTTAGATGAGATTTCAGCTATTATTTCTGCCTTGGTCATATCCTGTTTTCTTTTATTTAAATGTATAAATACTTAACTGTTTTGGGGTTGCAAAAGTATCGCTTTATAATTAAAGAATAAAATAAATAGCAGATTTTTTTTCGAAGAGGCCTAAATGAGCAATTTTCGTTACAAATTATGATACAGAGATGATAAGGTGTTAATTTGCAGCCAATGGATTTTTCTGCAGAATTGATAAGCTGGTATGATGATAATAAACGCGATCTGCCATGGCGTAATACTACTAATGCGTATATAATATGGCTGTCGGAAATTATACTGCAGCAAACCCGTGTTGAGCAAGGTATGCCCTATTTTTATCGCTTTGCAGAAAAGTATCCAACGGTAACTGCCTTTGCAGCAGCACATGAGGATGAAATACTAAGATTGTGGCAAGGCCTGGGTTATTATTCACGTGGCCGTAATATGTTGAAAACAGCCCAGCTGGTTCAGGAAAAATATAGTGGTGTATTCCCGGTTAGGTATGATGAATTAATAAAGCTTAAAGGGATAGGAGAGTATACTGCTGCTGCCATATCATCCTTCGCGGCCAACGAGGTAAGGGCAGTGGTTGATGGCAACGTTTATCGTGTACTGGCCAGGTATTTTGGGATAGATGAGCCGATAAATTCGCCAAAAGGAAAAAAAATGTTCCAGAAAATTGCCGATGATGTGCTTGATAAAGCCCGCCCGGCGATACATAACCAAGCCATGATGGAGTTTGGCGCTATGCTTTGCAAACCTAAAAACCCGGCATGCGGTATTTGCCCTGTGCGGATAGGCTGTGTTGCTTTTAAAACAAACGCGACAACATATTTACCCGTAAAAACGAACAAGGTTAAAGTAAGAGAAAGATTTTTTAACTATGTGTTAATATCCGATGGCGAAAAGATATTGATGAATAAGCGTAATGAAGGTGATATTTGGGCAAATATGTACGATCTTCCAGTGATTGAAACAACCGAATTAATGGAGCCGGCCGAATTATTAAAACTTCCACAGATGAGTGTTTTTGGTCAAAATATTGTGTTAAAGGATAATTCGGCTATAATTAAGCATGTATTAACGCATCAAAATTTGTATATTAGATTTTTAATATTAAAAGATTTCCCTAAAAAATTACAGGACAATTGGTTTTACACGGATGTTGCTAATTTGAAAAACTTAGCGCTTCCACAGCGTATTTTTATATTTATAAAATATTTTTTTAATTTCTAAATAATTCTCCGTTAATTTATGGCATGTCAGGAATTAATAAAGTGATACTTGTGGGGCATTTAGGTAAAGATCCCGAAGTACGGCATTTAGAGGGTGGTGTAGCTGTTGCAAGTTTCCCTTTGGCAACATCTGAAACGTTTAATAAGGATGGCCGTAAGGTTGAGCAAACCGAATGGCATAACATTGTTATGTGGCGCGGTCTTGCAGATGTAGCAGCTAAATTTTTACAAAAAGGCAAACTTGTTTACATTGAAGGTAAACTGCGCACCCGCTCTTTTGAAGATAAAGAAGGAATAAAAAAATATACAACCGAAGTTGTTGCCGAAAACTTTACCATGCTAGGCCGCAAAACCGACTTTGAGAACGACGGCAACCATCGCCCGGCTATAGCAAAAACCACTGATACCGATGGCTATCGTAATAACGATGCAGACGATCTTCCCTTTTAACTAATTATAAATTTATTCTATTAAATATAAAGAAGCCCCGCAGATACTGCGGGGCTTTCTTTTTAGCCTCACCCAACCCTCTCCAAAGGAGAGGGCTTGCAGGAGGGTTATCTTGCTCCCGGAGGGCAGTGTTCTCTTAAATAATTTGTATACAGGGTGCGTAAATGCATCCCTGTACCAGGCCCTTCAGATATGCTGTGGGTACGATTTGGGTATAACATCAGTTGAAACTGTTTGTTGTTTTTAACCAGTTCGTTTATCAGTAATTCGGCATTTTGGTAATGCACATTATCATCGCCGGTGCCGTGTATATATAGTAAGTTGCCTTTTAAGTTTTTAGCATACGTAATAGGCGAACCCTTTAAGAATGCAGCCCTGCCCGCTTCATCAACAGGCACACCGGTATAACGTTCCTGGTAAATATTATCATAAGTTAATTGATTGCCTACCGCGGCAATTGCAATACCTGTTTTAAATATTTCGGGATATTGGAACATCAGGTTTAAGGTAGACGACCCGCCGCCGCTCCAGCCCCATACGGCTACGCGCGAGGTATCCAGATAAGCGCGTTCTTTTAACAATTGCTTCGTGCCCATTGCCAGATCACGGATATTTAGCGTGCCAATACCTTTATAGATAGATTTGCGCCATTCGCGGCCTTTAGGCACAGGTGTACCACGGTTATCTATTGACATGTAGATGTAGCCATCCTGCGCCATATTGCCGGTATACATAAAGTTGTAGCTGCTGCCATTTTCGTCCTTTACATTTTGGCCCCATGGTTCACCGTATACATACAAAACAACCGGGTATTTCTTAGCCGGATCAAAGTTATCCGGTTTTACCATCCAGCCGTCCATCTCTACGCCTTCCTCGGTTTTTACTTTGAAGAACTCAACGTTCGATTTTGCTTTTAAGCCTGCCGATGCGGTTACAGCTTTGGCCACTTTTTCGTCGCCACTAAAAGTTTTATGATCTGGTAGGGATATCACTTCATTAACACCTTCGGTATAGTAGTTAGAAAAGGCATGTGTAGCAGCCTTGCCATTTGGCGATACATCATACTCATGCGTACCTGCCTGGTTGGCCGGTGTAAGGCGCTCGGCTTTGCCGCTGCCATCCAGTTTTGTGCGGTACAAATACTTTTGCGTAGCATTATCCGGCGAAGCCGAAAAGTAAACATAGCCCGACTTTTCGTCGATAGCGTTTATCTGCATCACATCGTAATTACCTTTGGTAACCAGCTTTTCTTTTTTACCGTCGTGGCTAATGCGGTATAGGTGTCGCCATCCGTCTTTTTCGCTCGCCCATAAAAAATCGGCGCCGTTTTTAAACCAATCCCAGCCACCGTAATAATAATGCTCTTCCCACTCTGGCAAAATATCTAACCAGGTCGCATCTTTTTCCTGGTAAATGGTTGATGATTTACCGGTAGCAACGTTACAAAGCATTACCTCTGTTTGGTTTTGCGCCCTGTTTAGGTGCTGAATGATCAGTTCGGTATTATTAGCAGCCCACTCCATACGCGGCACGTACGATTGTAAAACCGGGTCGGTTGGGATATCCATCCATTTGGTAGTGCCGCCTGCCGCGCTTATCACTCCTATTTTAAACGGAGATGGCGCCTCGCCTGCAACAGGATACTCAACCGGTTTTACATAAGGGTAAATAGAATCGGTTGTGTTGAGCATTAAATAATTTTTGGTTTTGCCGGCATCTATCTGCCAATAGGCTATCTGTTTGCTATCAGGGCTCCAACGGAAACCATCGCGGCAGAAAAACTCTTCCTCGTACACCCAGTCGAATGTGCCGTTAATAAGCTTTGTTGTACCATCGGTGGTTAACTGCTTAACGCTGCCATCGGCTAAAGCTTCTACATAAATATTATGCCCGCTTACATAGCCTACCTTGCTTGCATCTGGCGAAAACTTGCCAAACATTAATGATGATGCCGGCAGATTAGCGCCCAGTTTGGTTAATTTTTTGGTGGTAAAATCGTACACCCAGTAATCGCCGCGGGTTGGGTAACGCCATACTTTTTTAGCGTTGGTATAAAGCAAAACCTTCTGCCCGTCATCCGACAGGTAGAAATTACGCACCGCTATTGTTTTTTGCCCCTGTGGGGTAAGCATCTCCTTGCTTAGTAAAACTATTTTTTTTGCGGCATCGCGTGCATCAAGCACAACAATTTCACCGCTTTGTACTTTGTAGTATTGATACCCGTCTTTTGCCCAATGTGTAGACGGTATTTGAGCCATAACGGCGTTTTGTGCCAATATTAAAAGCAAAAACGCAATGGCGAATATCCCAGTCCGATAATATTTAGTGCTCATGAAAATTGTTTTTTTAATGATTGTCCCCGATTTTATTAAATAAATAACGCTGATGTAAATTTTGCGTTAAATTAGCATTTTAAAGCCCTTGATATAATTTACTATGAAAAAATTACACTTGCTACTTTTATACCTTATTGCCGCTGTAACTGTAAACGCCCAAACCGTAGATAGAAGCAAGTTTATAAAGGATAGTCTGGATATTTATATAAACAAGGCGCTTACCAACTGGCGCATTCCCGGTGCCGCGGTTTGTATAGTAAAGGATGGCAAAATTGTGCTGATGAAAGGTTATGGTATTAAAGAGCTTGGCATGCCAAACAAGGTAGATGTAAATTCCCTGTTTATGATTGGTAGTAATACCAAAGCCTTCACCGCTACTGCATTAGCTATGCTGCAGGCCGAAAAGAAACTATCATTAGATGAAAAGGTAACCAAATATATCCCCGAATTTAAGCTGGAGAACAAAGCCGCGGGCGAAATGGCCATTGTGAAAGATCTGCTGAGCCACCGTTTGGGTTTCCGCACGTTCCAGGGCGATTTTACTTTTTATAATACTAACCTAAGCCGCCATGATGTGATAGAAAAGCTGGGTAAAATGAAGGCTACCTATCCTTTCCGTACTACATGGGGGTACACCAACTCGGCATTTTTAACAGCGGGCGAAATTATCCCGAGGGTTACCGGTAAACCATGGGAAGTATATTTAAAAGAAAGTATTTTTGCCCCGCTGGGGATGACCAACACGCTGGCCTTAACCGCCGAAATGCCAAAAGCGCTGAACCGTACCGTACCGCACACTCTGGTTGATGGTAGGTTAACCGCAATACCTTATTGCAATATAGATGGATTGGCGCCCGCGGGTAGCATAAGTTCATCTGTTAACGATATGAGTAAATGGGTGATGGCTTTGCTGGATAATGGCAAGGTTGGCAACAGGCAGGTAATACCTGCCGCTGCAGTTGCAGCCACCCGCCAACCGCAGGATTATGTTTCTACTGTTAATTATTTAAATGGTGACGTTGGATTTGAGCTATACGGTTTAGGCTGGTCATTACAAGATTATTGCGGGCGCCGGCTGGTAATGCATACGGGCGGGGTTAACGGTTATGTATCATCGGTAACATTGGTACCAAAAGAAAACCTGGGCATTATCATACTCACCAATACCGATCAGAACGCGCTTTACGAAGCACTGCGCTGGGATATAATAGATGCATTCTTTAAAAACAAAAATTACCATTATAATGAAACTTACCTGGCTTATAATAAAACTAACACTACAAAAGAGTTAGCAGCTGATAAAAAGCTGCGTGACAGTACTTTGCTGAACATTAAGCCTGAGCTGTCGGCAAGTAAATACACTGGTAAATATGTGAACGATCTTTATGGCAGCCTGGATATTACCCAGGGCGAAGTAGGGAATGACCTGGAGATCCGTTTTGAGCATCACCCTAAGATGTTTGCCCGTTTACAGCCGCTTGGAGGCAACCGATTTTACGTAACATTTTCTGACCCGGTTTATGGCAAAGCGATATTCCCGTTCGCGGTTAAGGATGGTAAAGTAACGGGCATTAGGGTTAAGGTAGCCGACTTTGTAGAGTATAACGCTTACGATTTTAGGAAGGTAGATAAGTAAATACATGTCATGGTGAGCCTGTCGAACCATTTGCAAGGTGGCTAAGTCTTCGACAGGCTCAGACTGACATGTCGCCTTCGATTGATCCTACAACCAATCCACCAATCCGGCTTTTAGTATCTCCACCAATTCCGGGTCGTTAAACTGGTAATCATCCTCAATATTTAAAACAATAAGCTTTTTGTGGCGGATGTTGAATTGCTGTTTAATAATATCCCGGTGTTTATATTCCATCACAAAAACAACATCGGCCCAATCAATTAACTTTTGATTGAGTTTGATGCGTGCTTTATCACTTGTACCCGCAGAGCGGGCGTTGTGCAACTGATGCCCTTTAAATAATAGCTCGGCCGTTGGGCTGCGCCATTGGTTTTTACTGCAGATGAAGAGAAGGTTGGGCAACGGAATGGCTAAGTAGTGTTTAATATTCGGAGAACTAATATTACGATTAGTACAACGATCGACAGATAGAAAATTCTTGTTCCATGTGCTCTGTCTGCTTCAGCATAACTAAACACCTGCTCGCCGTTAGGCAATGTCTTTTTGCTGTTGGCCAGGTACCAGCCTATAAATGCTCCCAGCGCACCGCCGAGTAAAGCGAATAAGTAGCCTATAATTATCCCGGACGTTGGTGATGATTGTGGTTGTTTTAGCTGTTCAATACGTTGGTTACTTAATTGCTTTATGGTTTGTACGGTTATGTTAACACCTCTTTCTTTCAAAATTTTGATAGCAAGCAGGTTATCAAACTCGCTCCATTCGTCGGGTTTAGAAACAAGGTCTGTAAGCTCGTCATTTGTAAAGCTGTACAAGTAGTGGTCAGGTCCTGCGGCTTCAACGCCTTCCGCTTCTTCGTTTTTTAATATTTCGTTTACCCTTGTAAAATCATCAGCATTAATTTGCACAACATAATCTTTTGATGTTTCATCTGTGTTAAACGCGGGATTAAACAGGGTAGATTCCTCTTCTACCCTATAGTTAATATTATGCCGGTCCAATGTTTCGGCAAGTGAACTTGCCAAAGCTATATCATTAAATTTCTTATACGTGATCAGTTCTGTACCCATACTATTTTCTTTTTCCTGCCATATAATCTAACGTTAAATTACATAGGGCTTTTACACCAAGCGTAAATCCGCTTTCGTCAATAAAAAAATCGGGCGTGTGGTGCGATGGGGCTGTTATACTGTTGCCACCTTTGGGCATGCCACCTAAAAAGAAGAATATGCCCGGTACTTTTTGCTGATAAAAACTAAAATCCTCGGCACCGGTTACAGGCGGGCGCAGCAATACATTTTCTTTACCGGCGGTGCCTTCTAATGTAGGCAGCATTTTGGCCGTAAGGGCTATATCATTAAAGGTAACGGGATATTGATTGCTATATGGGATCAATACTTCGGCTGTTGCGCCATAGGCTTCGGCAGTTTTGGTGGCAATGCGTTTTACATTTTCTGTGATCGTTTTTTCATCGGCATCGGTAAAGTAGCGCACGGTTCCCTGCATTTTAACGCTCTCGGGGATGATATTGAAGCGCGACCCTCCATTTATTAAACCAATAGTTACCACAGCAGGGTTTTCGGTAACGTTTATGTTGCGGCTAACAATGCTTTGCAAACTGCTGATGATCTGTGCCGAAACTACAATGGGGTCGATACTGCTCCATGGATAAGCACCGTGTGCCGAGCGCCCTTTTACGGTGATCTGCAGATCTTTCACGCCTGCCATTGTACCACCAGGGCGGTAAACTATTTTGCCAACTTCGGTTTGCGAGTTGATGTGCAAGCCAAAGATAACATCAACCTTTGGGTTCTCCAATACACCTTGTTTCACCATCTCTTCGGCACCACCCTTTTCGCCCACCGGTGCACCCTCTTCGGCAGGCTGAAAAATGAATTTTACAGTGCCCCGCAGGTCTTTTTTCATGGACGATAATACCTCGGCCACTCCCATTAGTATGGCCATGTGCGAATCGTGTCCGCAGGCATGCATTACGCCAACCTCCTGTCCGTTATATTGAGCCTTTACTTTTGAAGCGAATGGCAGGTTAACACGCTCGGTAACAGGCAAGCCGTCCATATCGGCACGTAATGCTACAACAGGGCCCGGCAAGCCGCCTTTTAAAATGCCAACAACACCGGTAGTGGCAATGCCGGTTTGCACCTCTATGCCTAACGATTGCAGGTGTTTGGCAATAATACCAGATGTGCGCACCTCGCGGTTACCCAGTTCCGGGTGTTCATGAAAATCGCGCCGCCAGGCAATTATTTTGCTTTCCAGGGCATCTGCCTTTGTGCTTATTGTTTTTCTTAAGGGATTGTTTTGTGCGCTTACTGTTAGCGAAAAAAGCAAGACCGCGGGAATGAGTATTTTTTTCATGATCAAAGGGCTTAGGCCTGCTAAATATAAGTATTTATACCCAAAATCATTATCCGTCACATTTTACACCGCCTTCATCACATTTATTTTATACCAGCTGTAGTTTGGCTTAAGCTTGTATCATAATTATCAAAACCTATCATGAAATATAGCAAAATAGAGCTTTGGGTATCAACAGTGTTTTTTATACTGATCCTGTTCTCAAAAATTTATTACGGGTTAAGCGATTATGGTTATATCATAACACGCAGCCATTTATCCACCGATACTATTTTTAACCAATTATTACCGCGCCTGTTTTTTATTATAGTTACTTACTGCGGGTTCCTGGTATTAAATTTTTATGTTTTGCCTAAATTATGGTGGCGCAAAATGTATCCGGCGGCTATAGGTGCAACATTAGGTGTGCTAATAGGAATGGGCCTTTGCTTTATGGTAATACAAAGCTACCAAAGCAGTTGGATATATGATCAATACCCCAAAGGGCAAGCCGCGAACATGGCTTTTTTTAGCCGTGGCTTTAGTACGGCAACTTTGTTTTTTTTGATATACGGAGTGTACATATTGATACGGGAAGGTATCATTTATCAGTACAATATTTATAAAGCAAAGCAAAACTTGTCCTCTCGTATTTTAAGGGAAATTATATCGGTAGTTTCAGCGTGGCTTGCCTTGTTGTTTCCTGTGCTGGTCATTAATGGCCCTTCTTTTTTAACCGGAATAGGTCCGTTTTACCTGGTGGTACTGCCTTTTTGCTTCTGTATCTATTTTATGAATTTATACTGGCTTATCCCGCTTTATAAAAAAGGTGTTTTCCCACAGGTGGGTACATATCTATTGGGGTTAATTACGGTGGCCGTAATGCTGGGTATGTTAGAGATAGCCATGCTTATGCAGTTCAGGCCAGCCCTGTCTATGTTAGGCCACATTGTTGTTTATTGGCTGCCGCCGTTAGCTTTAACAGCTGGTTTATCGTGGGCGGTATACCTCACAAATGCCAAAACCTATCAGCAACTATCCACTTTAAAAACCGCTTTGGGGGCTTCGGACGCCAACCTGCAGTTTTTGCGCTCGCAAATAAACCCGCATTTTTTGTTTAATGTACTAAACACTCTTTACGGAACAGCGCTCACAGAAAAGGCCGAAAAAACAGGCGAAGGCATCCAAAAATTAGGGGATATGATGCGCTTTATGCTGCATGAAAATAACCAGGATATTATCCCTCTAACGCGAGAGATGGAATACCTTCACAACTATATCGACCTGCAAAACCTGCGCGTTGCCCTATCGGATAATATCGAAATAAAAACAGATATCACTGATAAATACAATACGCTAAACATTGCACCCATGCTGCTGATTCCTTTCATAGAGAATGCCTATAAACATGGGTTGAGTTTTAAACAAAGATCATGGATAAATATCAGCTTGCAGTTAACGGATGGTGTTTTACAACTGGATGTTTACAACAGCTTGCACCCGGGTAAAGAAAACGACCCCGAAAAGGAACGATCGGGCATTGGGCTGGAGAATGTAAAACAACGGCTGCAACTCCTTTATCCCCAAAAGCATGAGCTTGTTATCCGCCAAAATGCAAGCGAATTTTTCATCCACCTAACCCTGCAATTATCATGAAAAAACTATTTACACTTGTGCTTATCATCGGTACAACAACCAACATCTTTGCCCAGTTTAAATTAAGCGGCAAAATAAATAACACAACCAAAGCTGATACGCTTTACTTAAATATCCCCTTCATTTATGGCTATTATCATGATAATGACGTAGCTATACCGGTTGATGCACAGGGAAATTTTAATAAAACCATTAACGTACCGCAGCAAAAATTTGCTACTATAAGCTTTGAGGGCAAAACATCAACCCTGCTGCTTACCCCCGGCAAGGCACTTCATATAACCCTAAACCTCGCGGATACCAGCATTACCAACTTTAAAGGTTCGGCCGCAGAAGAGAATAGGTTGTTGTATCAGGTAAGCTTAAATGCAATACCTTTTTTTGCAAAAGATAATAAAACCAACCCTTATGAAAAGCTCACGAATACTGATCTACAGGAGCAAGTAATAAAGCCATGGGCCGCTATTCGCGATAATAACATAGGGTTAATAGAGTCGTCCGGTTTATCTCTACACGATAAAAAACTGATAATTCAGGAGATAAAGGCAAATTACATTACCCAGCTTAACTTTTTTGCGCGTGCATATATGAAGGGCGACAGAAGTCAGATCTTTAGTTTTATAGAGAGCTTTTATAAAGATGTACCACTTGGTCCGGAGATCCTGCCTGCGGGGCAACAGTATTATTTTTTTGCCGATAGCTACATTGGTTATTATGAAATTATGGCATTTAAAGATTTGCCTGCCGAGAAAGTTAAAGAGCCATCAACCTTTTTAAAATATTACAACATTACCATTGATAGCGGTAATAGAGTAGCAAAGCTAAAAGGCAAATCATTCATCAACTGGATATTGGTTAAAAACAATTACCCTGATAGAATAGCCGAGAGCTGGCTCGCACAAAATATTTTCACAAAATGCAGTAGCAAAGATTTAGCATACGCCAAACCATTAATGGAGGAGCTGAAAACGCTTTATCCGCATAGCAAATACATTCAATACCTATCCGCAAAATTGAAAACGCTGGAGGTTTTGCTTGCGGAAAACAGGGCTAACAAGGATATTATTATTGCCGATGGTTACGAAAAGATGACGTCGATTTACGAGGTTATTAATAAGCTAAAAGGCAAGGTTGTTTATTTGGATATTTGGGGCACATGGTGCGGCCCCTGCAAAGAAGAATTGTGTTATAACCCACAACTAAAACAATATTTTAAAGGGAAAGATGTAGCTTTTGTTTACCTTGACATGGATGATGACATGAAGGACAGCCAATGGCGCGATTTTATAAAAGTGAACGGAATGACAGGGGTACACCTACGCAAAAGCAATAAGGATATTCAACCGTTTTGGGCCGAGCTGATGCCAAAAGGCAACGCCACGAGGTATTACCCTATGTATTTCATTTTTGATAAAGAGGGTAAGTTGGTACAGGCCAACGCCAAACGGCCAAGTGATAAAGCCGGGTTATATAAAGAGATAG
The DNA here is from genome assembly GCF_028288105.1 of Mucilaginibacter sp. Classification (GTDB taxonomy): domain Bacteria; phylum Bacteroidota; class Bacteroidia; order Sphingobacteriales; family Sphingobacteriaceae; genus Mucilaginibacter. The sequence goes on from NZ_JAQBOI010000252.1 coordinate 14,468, forward strand.
AACAGTATTTATGATTAGAGCCATTGCCATAGATGATGAACCTTTAGCCCTTGAGGTTGTTCGCTCGCATGCGGATAAGGTGCCGTTCCTGCATCTTACAGCGTGTTTTACCGATGCTTTTAAAGCCATTGAATATTTAGCAAATAATCCGGTAGAGCTGCTTTTTCTGGATATTAAAATGCCCGATATATCGGGGCTGGAATTAATGGAAAGCCTTCAACAAAAGCCAATGGTTATTTTCACCACGGCCTATGCCGAGCATGCGGTGCAAAGTTATGAGCTAAACGCTATTGACTACCTGCTTAAGCCATTTGCATTTCCACGGTTTTTAAAAGCATGCCATAAAGCGAACGATCTGCTGCAAGCTAAAGGCAATAAGCAGCCGGAAATTAATGGAAGTATATTTATAAAGGCCGGGTATGAGCAGGTTAAAATTAATTTTACGGATATACTTTACCTGGAAAGTGGCGGCAACTATATGAGCTTTATTTTAGCCGATGGCCGCAAAATATTATCAAGGTTAACTATTAATGATACATTGGCACTGCTGCCACAAAAACAATTTGAAAGGGTGCATAGGTCATATATTGTAAATAAGGATAAGATTGACAGGATAGAGCGCCACCAGTTACATATAGGTACGCAAACTGTTCCTGTGGGTAGTGCATTTAAAATAGGTTATATTAAATAAAAAAGCGCTTTAGTTTAGTAAAGCGCTTTTTTAAAATGTTGTATTTGGATATTATATTGCCGGTATTACTGGAGTTGCCTCTTTAACCGTAATAGTAAATATAATAACAGTGTTTGGGGCAATAGGCCCATTACCAATTGGCCCGTAAGCTAACCCGGAAGGTAAGATCAGCAGTATTTTTCCGCCTACTTTAACCTTTGGAACGCCAATTTTCCAGCCTGCGATAATATTAGTGGACGCAGAAAGTGCTGTAGTAAAATTTTCGTTAGCATCAAATTGGGCGCCATTTAAACTTTTACCTACATAACTTACTTTTACAGTTGAGGCATTGGTTATGACTGAACCTGTACCTTCAGTTATCACCTGGTAATATAAGCCCGAGGAATCTTTGGTAGCTGTAATATCACTATGCGCGGCTAAATAAGTTTTTATAGTGGCATCATCAATTTTGGCCTGCGCAACCGGATCAAACGGAGGTGGCGCATCGTTTTTCGTACATGAACTTAGGCCTAAAACGACCATGCTTAAAATAAATAGATACTTTTTCATAATTAGTTATTGATGTTTAAAAATTTAATTACTGAATACTCAATACGTCAATGGTAAATACCAGGACTGAATTTGCCGGAACTTTCGCGCTTGGGGATGTGTTACCATATGCCAAACCAGAAGGTATAATTAGCAGTAAACGACCATTAACTTTACCATGAAGCAACCCGGTTTTCCAGCCTTTAATAATATTACCTTGTAAATTAGCTGCCAACCCGGTGCCGGCATCAAACTGGGTACCATTTAATAATTTGCCAACATAGTTTACATTAACAGTACTTGTAGCTGTAGGGTTTGCACCAGTGCCTTCGGTTATAACCTGGTAATACACGCCGCTTGCATCTTTAGTAGCATCAATACTGGGGTTAGCGGCCAAATAAGCCTGTATCGCTGTTTCATCTTTTGCAGCCTGTGCGTTAGCGTCAAATTCGCTGTCTTTTTTGCATGATGCAAAAACCGCCAGGAACAAGCTTAGTAGTAGGATGTGTTTCTTCATATTTTTATAATACGTATAAAATTATGCTGGTGATACAGTTGTTTTAATTTTTAGTTCATTTAGTTGCGTATCAGCTATGGTTGATGGCGAATCTATCATCACATCGCGGCCCGAATTGTTTTTGGGGAACGCAATAACATCACGGATAGAATCTAATCCGGCAAAGATGGAGGTCAACCTATCGAACCCGAAAGCGATACCACCATGCGGAGGCGCGCCATATTCAAAGGCATCCATTAAAAAGCCAAATTGTTTTTGCGCTTCCTCGGGCGAAAAGCCCAGGTGTTTAAACATTAACGATTGCAAGGCACGGTCATGGATCCGGATAGAACCACCACCAATTTCGGTACCATTAATAACCAAATCGTATGCATTTGCACGAACGTTTTTAGGGTCGGTATCTAACAAAGCAATATCCTCTGGCTTAGGCGAGGTGAACGGATGGTGCATGGCATGGTAACGCTCGGTTTCTTCGTCCCACTCTAACAGCGGGAAATCAAGCACCCAAAGCGGCGCGAATTTATTTTTATCGCGCAGGCCTAAACGGCCACCAACCTCTAAACGCAGCTCGTTTAATTGCTTGCGCACTTTATCGGTTTCGCCGGCTAATATTAAAATTAAGTCGCCTTGTTCAGCTTCAAATGCGGCTGCCCAGTTGGTCAGTTCATCCTCGCTGTAAAATTTATCTACAGATGATTTTAGTGTACCATCTTCATTGTAACGGCAGTAAATTAAGCCGGTAGCGCCAATTTGCGGGCGTTTTATCCACTCGGTTAGCTCATCAATTTGCTTGCGGGTATAACCGGCGCAGCCTTTTGCGTTGATACCAACAACAAGCTCGGCATTATCAAAAATGCTAAAGCCTTTGCCTTTTACCACATCGTTCAGTTCAACAAACTGCATCGCAAAGCGGGTATCCGGTTTATCAGAACCATATAACCGCATAGCATCAGCATATTGCATCCGTGGGAAATTGCCAAGTTCCAGACCCTTTACGGCGCTGAACAGGTGGCGGGTTAATCCTTCAAAAATATTAAGAATATCTTCCTGGGTAATGAACGACATTTCGCAGTCAATCTGGGTAAACTCCGGCTGGCGGTCGGCACGCAGATCTTCGTCCCTAAAACATTTCACAATTTGGAAGTAACGGTCGAAACCGCTTACCATTAGCAATTGCTTAAAAGTTTGCGGCGATTGCGGCAGGGCATAAAACTCGCCCGGGTTCATGCGGCTTGGCACCACAAAATCGCGTGCACCTTCCGGGGTTGATTTGATCAGTACCGGGGTTTCTACTTCAATAAAGTCAAGCCCGTCTAAATATTTACGGATCTCCTGGGCCATTTTGTGGCGCAGAACAAGGTTATTGCGTATCGGGTTACGGCGCAGGTCGAGGTAACGGTATTTAGCGCGTAATTCTTCACCGCCATCTGTTTCATCCTCAATTAAAAACGGAGGGATCTTAGACGCGTTAAGTATTTCCAGTTCGGTAACGGCAATTTCAATTTCGCCTGTAGGGATCTTGGTGTTTTTGTTAGAACGCTCCAGCACCTTGCCTGTTACCTTAATAACAAACTCGCGGCCCAGCTGCTTACCGGCTTCGCGCAGGTCGGCATCTGTATCGGTATTTAAAACCAGTTGGGTTAAACCATAGCGGTCGCGTACATCTATAAAAGTTGTACCACCCAAATCGCGCGATTTTTGAACCCATCCGCAAAGGGTTACCGTTTCACCTAAATTGCTGATATTTAATTGTCCGCAGGTATGTGTTCTAAGCATAATTCCTTCTTTTAAAAGTCAGCAAAAGTAATGTTTTTTGAGATATGAGATGTGAGATATGAGTATTGAGATAGAAGAAAGTTTGCAAATTTGACAACTATTGACCCTCACTGCTGTTTTTCTCACATCTAATCTCTCATATCTCACATCTATTTTTATATTTGCCCCATAATTCTCAAGGGGTGCCTTGCTTTGAGCAATCAAACTGAAAGACAGGCTGAGATCAAACCCATGATCCCCCGGACCCCCTAAAGGGGAGCAATAAAATCCTAAAGTCGACTTAGGACTGCCTGCTCCCCCTTTAGGGGGCCGGGGGGCGACACCTGATCCGGGTAATGCCGGCGTAGGGAGAGGTAACAAGTTAAGTGTACTGCCATTATACCCTGGTGAGCAGATGGTTTAACTAATTTATTGTTTAACAAAAATTGAAAAATTTATTCACGGCGCTTATCGCCCTGCTGCTGCCTGTTTTGGCATC
>NZ_JAQBOI010000305.1 GCF_028288105.1 Mucilaginibacter sp.
AGGTATTATTTTTTTAGTTGATTGTGTTAATGTTAGTTGTTTGCGTTGAATTTGTTAATAAGTCAAAACCACTCAAATTATCAAACCACTCAATCACTTATCGGTATTACGATGCTTTTTCTACCACAGAATCAAACCTGATAACTGATGTTATACCCTTTACCTGGTTCAATTTTTTTATCAAATTATCTAAATGCTCCGTGTCGTTTACGTACACCATTATCGAGCCTTCAAAAATACCATTATCACTATCTACAGTAATAGAACGTATGTTCACCTTAAAATCGTTTGATATAACGGTTGTTAATTTATTTATCAAACCTACATCATCAATACCGGTGATACGTAGGCCGGTAAGGAAGGCCAACTCCAGTTGTTTGGTCCATTTAGCTTTTACAATTCGATAGCCATAGTTAGCCATTAGTTTGGCGGCATTAGGGCAGTTAGTACGATGGATCTTTATACCATCGCTCACGGTTACAAAGCCAAACACATCATCGCCGGGTATTGGGTTACAGCAATTGGCCAGCTTGTAATCTATCTTTTGCAGGTCTTCGCCAAATAGTAAAACATCACTATCCTTTGTTTTAATGTTGCGTACAAGGCTTTGTAGTTGCTCGGCCTCAATTTTATCCTGCGGTTTGTTTTCAATTACTTTTTCTGATGCCTGGTACTCTTTCAGGTCCTTCATATCAATAAGGCCTTTGGCCACATTGTAGAAAAGGTCCTGTGTTGATGTTAATTTAAAGTAGTAGCTCAGCTTATGTATATTCTCGGAATTGTAAGTGATCTTTATCGATTTCATTTTACGCTCCAGAATCTCCTTGCCGTCATCAGCTATTTTGCGCCTTTCTTCTTTAAGGGCCGATTTTATCTTGGCTTTTGCCTTTGCAGTCACTACAAAATTCAGCCAATCTTCTTTTGGGCTTTGCTTACTTGACGTAATGATCTCTACTTGGTCGCCGTTTTGTAGCTTGTAACTCAGCGGTACCAATTTGTGGTTAACCTTAGCGCCTATACAACTTGCGCCCACATCGGTATGTATCTCAAAAGCAAAGTCTAAAGCGGTAGCATTTAGTGGCAATTGAATCAACGCGCCCTTGGGTGTGAAAATGAAGATCTCATCGCTAAACAGGTTCATCTTGAAATCGTCCAGGAAGTCTAACGCGTTAGAATCAGGATTTTTCAGCATATCCCTAACTTTCTGTACCCATTGGTCCAGCCCGCTATCGGTAGATGATTCTTTGTATTTCCAATGTGCCGCGAAACCTTTCTCGGCTATTTCATTCATGCGTTTGGTGCGTATCTGCACCTCAACCCATTGGCCACGCGGGCCCATAACAGTAGTATGCAGCGATTCGTAACCGTTTGCCTTCGGCGATGATATCCAGTCGCGCAACCTGTCTGGATTGGGTCTGTATAGATCTGTTACGATAGAATATGCCTTCCAGCAATCGGCTTTTTCACTCTCAGGAGTGCTATCCAATACAATCCTGATGGCAAAAAGGTCATACACTTCCTCAAAAGGGATGGCTTTCTTTTTCATCTTGTTCCAAATGGAATGGATAGATTTTGGGCGGCCAAACAGTTCACCATGCACATCCTGACTTTCCAACACTTTACTTACCGGCTCAATAAAGTCACGGATGAATTTTTCACGTTCTGTTTTTTTCTCGTTCAGCTTATTTTTAATGAACTGATAGGTTTCGCGCTCCATGTATTTCATGGACAGGTCTTCCAGTTCAGATTTTATAGCATATAAGCCCAAACGGTGGGCAAGAGGGGCATACAAGTACACTGTTTCTGACGATAGCTTAAGCTGCTTATCGCGCGGCATAAACTCCATAGTACGCATATTGTGCAGCCTGTCGGCCAGTTTTATCAATATAACCCTCACATCATCGGCAAGGGTAAGCAGCATTTTACGGAAATTTTCGGCTTGTAACGAGCTGTTGGTATCAAATACGCCAGATATTTTGGTTAAGCCATCAATTATTTTGGCAACCTTTTTACCAAATTCCAGCTCAATATCTTCCAGTGTAACATCGGTATCCTCTACAACATCATGCAATAAAGCACACACGATAGAAGTAGTACCCAAGCCAATTTCTTCGGCGGCTATCTGGGCAACGGCAATGGGGTGATATATATAAGGCTCGCCACTTTTGCGGCGCATGTCCTTGTGGCTTTCTAAAGCCATTTCAAACGCCTTGCGTATCATGCGCTTATCGCCCTTTTGCAAGGTAGATTTACTTGCACGCAGCAATGCCCGGTATCTTTTTAAGATCTCTTTTTTCTCGGCTTCCAGGTCAATCACTAAATCTTTCATGTATCAGCGTAAGTTCTATACTATTATAAACCAGCAACAATATTTATTATTGCGGTAATTATAAAATAACAAAATAAAATGCGTTAATTTTGTATCAAGTAAAAATATGAAATTTATTGTTTCTCTGTTGATGTTTTGTTGCGCGCTTGGTAGCTTAAAAGCCCAGGACGAGAAACCTGCGCCACCTGTAATACTTGGCAAAAATGATACCATTAAGGTTTATATGACCAAGCTTGATGGCGAATTGGTGCCCTGGATAGTAGCACCCGAAGTGCATATTGTTGACACGCGCATTTTTGCAAGTGAGAAAGATAGGTTGGATTACCTGCGTTTAAGGTACAATGTGATGAAAGTATTGCCTTACGCGCGTTTTGCAGGGCAAAGATACCGCCAGTTACAGCGCGACCTTGCGCTTACAGGCGATAAGAAAAAGCAAAAAGAATTAATGAAAGCCTGCGAAAGCGAAATAAAAACCTTGTTTAATAAAGACATAAAAAATCTGACAATTAGTCAGGGCGAGATATTGATCAAATTGGTTAGCCGCGAAACCGGCGCTACCAGCTTTGCTTTAGCCAAAGAGTTAAAGGGTGGCTTTAATGCATTCCTGTTTCAATCGGTAGCCCGTTTATTTGGGCATAATCTAAAAGAAACTTACGACGCTTCCGAGCAGCGTGATATTGAAACTGTATTGCATGAAGCTGGTTATGTTTCCAGTTCTAATTAAATGGATAGTAACAGTATTTATCGTTTCACAGTTGAAAAACTGGATGGTGACCATATTAACCTGGCCGATTACAGCAACAAAGTATTGCTCATTGTAAATATTGCTTCGCAGTGTGGCTTTACCCCTCAGCTGCAGGAACTTGTTGATCTTAAAAAAGAATTCGCTGATAAAGACTTTGAGATACTTGCTTTTCCGTCAAATGATTTTGGTGGGCAAGAACCTCTTGAAGGTAATGACATTGCCGCCTTTTGCAGTAATTACGGCAACAACTTTCCCATTTTCGAAAAAATACGTGTAAGAGGCCCGTATGCCGACCCACTTTTTAAGTTTTTGGCGGATAAGAAAGAGAATGGCAATCTTAACTCGAAACCACGGTGGAATTTTCATAAATACCTTGTAGATAGGAATGGCAATGTTGTCGATTTCTTTTATCCATTCACCAAACCCACATCTTCCAAGATAAGGAAAAGGATACAGCGCCTATTGGCTGCCGTATCTACATAATAATTCCCTTTTATGCTTAAATTAGATATTTTAGTTTTACCCGTACACCCCGATGACGCTGAATTGGGCTGTGCAGGCACTATATTAAAACACGTGCAACTTGGCCACAAAGTAGGTATTATTGACCTAACCCGGGGCGAACTGGGCACACGCGGTACTGCCGAAATACGCGACCAGGAAGCTGCTAAAGCGGCTGAAATTTTAGGGTTAACGGTTCGCGAGAACCTTGGCTTGCCTGATGGTTTCTTTGCCAATACTAAAGAATACCAGTTGAAAATAGTTGCAGCCATACGCAAATACCAGCCCGAAATAGTAATCACAAATGCTTATCATGACCGCCACCCAGATCATGGCCGGGCTAATGAATTGGTAGAAGCTTCTGCATTTTTAGCAGGGTTACGCCGTATAGAAACATGGGATAATGGCGAATTGCAGGAAGCGTGGAGGCCAAAACAAGTATTGCATTTTATACAGGATAGATACATTGAGCCTGATATATTGATAGATGTGACGGAATATTGGGATAAAAAGATAGAGAGTATTTATGCCTATGGGTCGCAGTTTCATAACCCCGAATGGAATGAAGACGAGCCTCAAACCTATATTTCATCGCCCGATTTTATAGAGCAGATACAAGGCCGCGGCCGCGAATTTGGCAAAAGCATTAATGTTAAATACGCCGAAGGCTTTACCTCAGTAAAGATATTAGGAGTTGATAATTTATTTGATCTGAGATAGCGGGCAGTCAGGATATAACAATAAAGGCCGTTCATTTGAACGGCCTTTATTGTTTATACTAAACCACTACGTATTCGAAGCGGTTATTCTCGTTGCTTCTTTCTCTTTTAAGTTTGTTTTCTTTGGCAAGCTTTAGCAATATGCCAGATAGTTCTGATGTTTTAAATTCCGAATCAAACTTTTCCTTGCAATAACTTGCAATGGAGGAGATAGAATGTGGTGTTTTGAAATAATCGCTTAATAGTAGCTGGTTTAACACTTTTGTAGCGCCTGGTTTTTTACGGCCCTGCGTTTGGTAATTTTCCGTATCATTTGCAACTCTTAGTCTGCGGTTTCTATTATTAAAAATTTCAGATCCTTCGGCCGTATCAACCCTCTCTATTTCCATGATCTCGTCCAAAAGTCTGTCAACAACTCGTACTTGTACAGCTTCAGACTGGAAAGAATTAACAACCTCGGCAATTTCTGTAAGCTGTCTTTTTAATTTTTCAATTTGTCTGTTCATTATGTTTAAGTATCCTCTATATTGATAAGATGTATGATGTATACGTATTGAGTGCGTAGTAGTTGCACTTGGTTAAATAATATTATATTAACCGTGAATACGCAATTATAGTATTTGATAAATAAAAAAAGCACCTGTTTGCTGTAAAACAAGTGCCTATAGTGATATTATTACATTTTTATTATAGTTGGGGGAGTATTGTTTCGAGCATATTCATACCCTCATCAATATGTTTATTTTCGATAATAAGTGCCGGCCTGAAGCGGATACTGCGATCACCGCATCCCAGATACATAATATGATTTTCCAATCCATAACTAATAAAGTTATCGCGGATAGTCTTATCAGGAAAATCAAATGCGGTTAACAGGCCCTTACCGCGCACATTACTTATGATATTATTTTTAGCTGCAATATTGTTTAAGCTGGTTTGCAGGTACTGACCGGTTTGAGCGGCTTTATCACATAGGCCATCTTCTTCAATAATTTCCATGATCTTTGAAGAGCGCACCATGTCAACCAAACTACCACCCCAGGTAGAATTTATGCGCGATGATACCCTGAAAACGTTGTTTTCTATTTCATCAACCTTTTTGCCGGCCAAAATCCCGCATACCTGCATTTTCTTGCCGAAGGCCAATATATCTGGGCGGGCGTTTTCACCAAAATGCTGGTGCAGCCAAAATTTACCGCTAAGGCCTACGCCTGTTTGCACCTCATCATATATCAGCATGGCTTCATTCTCGTCGGCCAGGTGCCTCAATTGTTCTAAAAATTCCTGGCGCACATGCTTGTCGCCACCTTCAGATAGTACAGGTTCTATAATAATGGCGCAGATATCGTCTTTATTATCAGCAAAAGCTTGTTTTATCTGGGCTATTGATTTTGCTTCACGGGCCAGTAGGTCATCAATGTTGCTATTTGTGAGTGGGAAATGTATTTCTGGTAAGGATACCCTTGGCCAATCAAACTTGGCAAACCATTTGGTTTTAACAGGCTGGGTATTGGTAAGGCTTAATGTATAACCCGAGCGGCCATGAAAGGCATTTTCGAAATGGATCACCTTAAAGCCCTTTTCGGTAGTATTACCTTTGGCAAAGTTTTTTTGCACCTTCCAGTCCATAGCAACTTTTAGGGCGTTCTCAATAGCTAATGACCCGCCTGCAATAAAAAAAGCGTGTGGCAGGTAATCGGGTATGCCCACACGGCCAAATGTTTCTACAAACTGGGCATATTGTTCAGTGTAAATGTCAGAGTTAGATGGGTTGGTTAATGCCGCAAGCATCAGGCTTTTTTTAAAGCCCTCATCATTCAACATTTTGGGGTGATTATAACCTAAGGGTACAGATGCAAAACAGGTGAAAAAATCCAATAGGGTACGGTTGTTCTTAGCATCATAAATATGAACGCCCTGGCTTTTTTCCATATCAAATGTAAGGTCGAAACCATCGGCCAAAATATGCTTGCTTAACGCAGTCTGAACGTTCTGTGGAGTTACTTGCAATTGGTACATAAAGGTTATAATTGTTTAATACAAATCTAACAAAATGCCCTAAATAACAATGTTTTAAAGGTTTTTATACCGAATGGCGAAAAAGTAACTTTAAATGAACTAAACCTATTTTTTGGACTAAAGCGATTATTGGTATACCAATAATAGATGTGCAGATGTGCAAATTTCAGATGTGCAAATGAAAAAAACATTCAAATTCGAACTCAATCTCCACATCTGGAATCCGCATATTTGCACATCTACACAAACTTCTCTTTCATCCCCAGTAAACCCCATATACCACCGCTATGGATGGCCAGTATTTTACTACCCGGTGCAAAGTGGTCTTTTGTTGCCAGATCATATAAGGCGTAGAGCATTTTACCGGTGTAAATGGGTTCTATCAGTATACCGGTATCAGCTATAAATTGTTTAATAAATCGAATAAGCTGAGGAGTGGTTTTGCCGTAGCCGCCGAAATGGTAATCGGTATGCAAAACGTAATCAGTAGGAGTGGTTAAGAAACGGTCTATTTCGGCCTTCATAAATCCACCATTTTTAAATACAGGTATGGCATTAAAATGTGTGGATAGGTTATGAGTTGTAATGCCGTTGATGATACCCGCTGCAGTGGTCCCCGTTCCGCAGGCGCAGAAGATATGGTTGTAAGTATCAGTGAGCTCGTCTACCAGTTCGCTTACGCCTTTAGCACCTTCGGGCGATGCGCCACCTTCATCAATAAAATAGGCTTGCTCATCGCCAGCAAAGAACCTATTGAACAGGGTTTGCTTATCGCGATAGCTTTCCCTGTCGATGAAAATTAGCTGCATACCATGCAGTTTGCAAAGAAACAGGGTATCGTTCTGCACTTCTTCACCACGCACAATGCCGGTTGCTTTAAAGCCAAATTTAGCTGCCGCCGCGGCAGTTGCCAGTAAATGATTGGAGTACGCCCCGCCAAAGGTTACCAGGTGGGTTTTATTTTGTGCTTGTGCCTGTTGCAGCACGTATTTAAGTTTACGCCATTTATTGCCCGATATAATGGGGTGTATCAGGTCATCACGTTTAATAAATACCTTCAGCCCTTTATCATCAAATAGGGTATTATTTATCTGCTGAACGGGGCTATATATTTCAAGGCTGATATTCACTTAGCAAACTTATAAAGTTAAGCTGATATATTATGATTACGCTTTGGGGCTTTATGTTGAATAACATTACTTTTGCCACATGATTGATGATACTGCAATAATTGAAAACGACGAACAGGATTTATTTGAACACTTGCGTGTTGTTGTTGATAAAGGCCAGTCGCTATTGCGTATTGATAAATTTTTGATGCATCGTGTCGAGAATGCATCACGTAACCGTATCCAGAACGCTATTGACGCAGGTAATGTACTGGTAAATGATAAAGTAATAAAAGCCAGTTACCGGGTTAAACCACAAGATGTTATATCTGTAGTGCTGCCGCACCCGCCGCGTGATACCGAAGTTTATCCCGAAAATATTCCAATTGATATTGTTTACGAAGATAACGACGTATTGATCGTAAATAAACCTGCCGGCATGGTGGTACACCCGGGTTATAATAATTATACCGGTACACTGGTAAACGCGTTGGTTTATCATTTTCAGCAATTGCCAACGCTTCCGGGTAATGATGGCAGGCCGGGTTTGGTACACCGTATTGACAAAGATACCTCGGGCTTATTGCTCATTAGTAAAAACGAGCGTAGCATGAACTATTTGGCCAAGCAGTTTTACGATCATACCATTAACCGTAAGTATTTAGCACTTGCCTGGGGCGATATAGAGCAGGACGGAACCGTTAGTGGCTATATAGGCCGCAGTGTGAACGATAGACGGGTTATGTCGATATATGACGACCCGGAGAAAGGTAAGTGGGCTGTAACGCATTACAAGGTGTTACAGCGCATGGGTTATGTTACACTGATTGAATGTAAACTGGAAACGGGCCGTACCCATCAGATCCGCGCGCACATGAAACATATAGGCCATCCTTTATTTAGCGATGCCATGTATGGTGGCGATAAAATTTTAAAGGGCACTGTATTTAGTAAGTATCGCCAGTTTGTTGAAAATTGTTTTGAAATAATGCCCCGCCAGGCACTGCATGCACAATCGCTTGGTTTTTTGCATCCATCATTGAAAAAGGATATTTACTTTGAAGCGCCATTACCTGCTGATTTTAAAGCGGTTTTAGAGAAGTGGAAAAAGTACACCAATGCCGATACATCTACAGATATGCAGGCAGGCGAAGATTAAATAAAATTTATGCAATCTAAATTGCGATAATCCCGTTAATAGCACTGATATTAACCATTTGAAATCTGCAAATTTGCACACCAAAAATCAGTACATTAAATGCCGCCTGTTTATATAAATTTTAACGGAGAAATATTGCCTGCAGACAGTATACTGCTTACTATTGCCAACCGGGCGTTTAAGTATGGCGATGGTTTGTTTGAAAGTATGCGGTTAATGAAGGGAAAACTAAAATTCCCCGAACTGCATGCCGAGCGTTTACAGAAAGGTATGAAAGCCTTAAAAATAGATGGCTACTCGCAAGCAGATAGCTGGTTTTTGAAGGAGAAAGTAGAAGAACTTGCCCGTCGCAACAAAATAAAACATGGCCGTTTGCGCCTTACTGTTTACCGCGATGCCGAAGGTTTGTACGCGCCAACTCAAAATAAAATGGCCTACTGCCTGGAGATACAGCCCGTTGATGAACCCCGCTATTTCCTGAACGAGCGTGGCCTTATAATGGATGTTTATACCGAACTGCCCAAACCATTAAATTGGTTATCTAATATCAAAACCTGCAATTCGCTTATCTATGTAATGGCGGGGATCTACAAACAACAAAATAAGTTAGATGATGTGTTTTTGCTTAACCAAAACAGGTTTTTGTGCGAAGCTAACAGCTCTAACATATTTGTTTGGTATCAAAATCATTTATATACTCCGGCATTAAGCGAAGGCTGTGTAGAAGGCGTAATGCGCCGGGTAGTGATACAACTTGCCCTCGACAACAATATCCCCGTTACAGAAGCCCAGATAAACCCCGAGATATTAAATGAGGCAGATGAAGTGTTTTTAACCAATGCCACCAAAGGTATACAATGGGTTATGGGCTACGGCGTAAAACGCTATTTTAACCGTATCAGCAAAGCGTTGATGGATGAGTTGAACAAGTTGTAGGAATTTGTTGGTTAAGGGTAGCTCCTAATGGAGCACTGAATCTCTTTCAGCATTTTCTACAAAGCGGTTGTTCCTACGGAACATGCTTGCATAATCAATTTTTGCTTTGGATGTCCCAGAGAGGCTACTACTTTGTTTGTCTATAAAGCAGTTGTTCCTACGGAACATACTTGTATAGGCATTTAAACGATTTTTTTGAATGCCCCAGAGGGGCTACCGCTTTGTAGAAAAACCATATAAAAAGATTGTGCTCCGTAGGAGCTACCTTTCTACGAAAGTTATTCAGGCTCTTTAAATATGTAGCGCTCGTCAAATGCTATATCAAAACTGGTAAGTAATTGCCGGTACTCGTCTAAAAATGAGGTTTTCTTGTGATGCTCCTGTTGATTATTTACGTAATTGACAACTTTATCAATTTGTGATTTGCTATAGGTAAAAGCACCATAACCTTCCTGCCATTGAAATTTAAATTGAGTTAATCTCTCTTTATTTATCCACTCTGAAGAATCACCTTTTACCAATCTCATTAAATCAGAAAGAGATTGTGAAGGGTTCATTCCAATAAACATATGCATATGGTCGGGCATATTATTTATACATAGCATTTTATGACCATTGTTTTGAACAGTTGCTGAAATGTATAATCTTAATCGCTCATCCCAATCGGTATTTAACAAAGCAACGCGATTTTTAACCGCGAATACAATGTGGATATATAATTGAGTATAAGTATTAGGCATTGTGATTAATTTACTAATTGTTCAGCCTTTATCTCTGCCAATATCCCATCCCACAAAGCTATCCTTGCTTGTAATGCTTGCTTAACAGCTGCAGTAGCTTGTACCCATTTGCTGTCATCACCACCGCAAAGTTCGGCTGTCATTTGGTAAGCTAACTGGGAGTGGTGGTCGCCGTCTACTTCTATGTGGCGCTCCAGGTAATAAAGCAGTACCTCAACTTTACCAGGCAGTTGTCCGTTCAGTTTTTTTACCATTTCTATGAACATTCCGGGTATCAGGTCTTCCCTGCCAAAGGTAAACACGGCTGCTTGTAAAAAGCTTTGGTTGGTGGCTATCACTTCAAAAGTATGTTTTACAAACTCGCGTGCTGCCCGTGGCATATCGGCATTTTTTAACGCGATATTTACATTCTTTTGCTTACTTAACTGCTTAAATAAAGAAACAACGGCCGATGTATCGCAACCAGCCTGTTGCATTGCTTTTAAATATAACTCAAAATGGCTGGTACGTTCGCCGGTGTGGTCAATATCGCTTTCTTCGCCGGTAACTATCTCGTTGATCAGGTAACGTGTATTAGCATTACCAACAGGCATCCACGGCAGGGTAGTGCAAGTTAGGTTTTGTTGCAAAGCTTTCAGCAGCGACATAAAATCCCATACAGCAAATATATGGTGCTGCATAAAAGTATGCAGGCTATCAATGGTGTTAATATTGCGGTATAACTCGTGCGCTATCAGTTGTTCACGTAAAGGCTCAATTTCTTGTTTTAATAGAGCTATCCTATCAGTACTGGTCATTTAATTATAATTTATTCCCTCTTAAAAATTCTTCTATCCCCATGCGTTTTTTGCCTTCCAGTTGTACATCAGTTACTCCAATGAAACCATCTTTAGCAGCAAATTTTAAATGCGTTTTATTGTCGGTTGTAAAACTGCCCGCGGTTATGCCCGGCTCTGCATGCTCATAATTGGCATTGTATATTTTAAGCACCTTATCGTTAAGCAAAGTATAAGCAGTAGGCGAGGGACTTAACCCACGTATCAAATTATAAACCTGCTCAACGGGCTGGTTAAAATCTACCAGGCAATCTGTTTTGAAGATCTTTGGCGCGTGTTTAAGTTCTATGCCTTCGGCCAATTGCTCTTGCGGGTGCTCGTTATAGCGGCCGCTTTCTATTCCTTTTACGGTTTTTACCAGCAGGCCCGCGCCTTTATTCATCAGGCGGTCGTGTAGGTCACCGGCGGTTTCGGTGCCACTCAGGGTCACTTTTTCGGTGAACAGGATATCGCCGGTATCAATATCATGTTTTAAAAAGAAGGTTGTTACACCGCTTTCTTTTTCGCCGTTAATTATAGCCCAGTTAATTGGGGCTGCACCACGGTATTGAGGCAGTAATGAGGCATGTAGGTTTATAGTCCCCTTTGGCGGCATGTTCCAAACTACCTCGGGCAGCATGCGGAAAGCTACCACCACTTGCAAGTCGGCCTGTAGGGCTTCCAGCTCCTGTATAAATTCGGGGTTCTTTAGTTTTTCGGGTTGTAATACTTTTATATCGTTGGCATCGGCGTATTGCTTTACTGCAGACTGGTTCACCTTTTGGCCACGACCAGCCGGTTTATCGGGCGCGGTTACCACGGCAACAATATCGCAACCTGCCTTTATTAAAGCATCTAATGATGCTACGGCAAATTGCGGGGTACCCATAAATATAATTCTCATTTTACGTGCTCGATTTTTAATGTTTTAGATAGATAGTATTAGTTGTACATCAGGTACTTAGCCCGCATAGCCTTAAACTTCGTTAAACCCGGCTCCCAGCTTTGGCGGATCTCGCCTTCGGTTTTACCGGCAATGATTTGTTTCCTTAACTCGTCGTTTCCGGCCAGCCTTTTAAAGTATGGTATAAAAAAGTGGGCCTTGTCCGGATATATTTTGTACATGTCAATTACCCAGGCTAAATT
>NZ_JAQBOI010000332.1 GCF_028288105.1 Mucilaginibacter sp.
ACATTGGCCAGTAAAACATCGGCCCGCTGGTTTTCATAAAGGTTTTGCTCGCTGGTTTCCAGGTTATAATCCAGCAGTTCGTTAATATTTGCACCGGGTTTAAAATATTCGCTTTGTACAACATGCCTGTAGTTTACATAAAAAACAGAGTTGCGGGTGCGGTCAGGGATGGGGGCTGTTTGGGGGTTATTATGATAAGCTATGGCCTGCGCCTTATCAACCGAAACATAATAAAAGGGCTCGGTTTTAAGGTTTAGCTGACTGATGTATTTAAACACCATTTGATGGATGGTTGGGATACGCATGGCCCCGGCTTCTCCATAGGAGCTATCATCCTCAAAATATTGCTTTTCTTTTGTGTTTCGGAAGGTTTTGATGCGGCCGCCTACCCTTGTATTGGCCTCAACAATAGTTACGTTGTGGCCGGCCTGTTTAAGCATTGCGGCCGATACCATACCGGCCATACCGGCACCAATGATCAATACGTTTTTGGGTTTGGTTGTTTTGGGGATCCCCTCGTCAATATATTTTAAATACTGTTGAATAATGGGGTCATTGTCTTCATCAAGAAGACCGTGCAGGTAATTTTCCATTTGAATTGAATAAGGCGGTTTTAATTAGCTAAAGCTAAGCAAACCTATTACTTATTCAACCCCCTTATATCACCCTAAAAATACCCGCTTTTCACCCTTTGGGGAGAAGGTTATCCTATCTTCTTATATATCCCCTTTAAATTCCTGCCCAGTTCTTTATAATCAAGGCCATAGCCTACTACAAATTGGTTCGGTATCTGGAAGGCTACGTATTTCAATTCTTCAATACTGTGCTCAACCGAATCTGGTTTATAAAGCAGGGTGCAAACAGTGATGGAGGCCGGGTTGCGTGTCAACAGTTTTTCTATCAGGTATTTAATAGTATTACCCGTATCAATTATATCTTCCACTAAAATAACATCCTTACCTGTTATTTTTACGTGCAGGTCAAAATCATCACGAATGGTGCGTGTGCTTGATAGACCGCCTAAGTAAGAAGCCAGCTTGGTAAATGTAACCTCGCATGGTACAACAATTTCTTTAACCAAATCGGCAGCGAACATAAAACTGCCGTTTAGGATGCCTACAAATATGGGCTGGCGGCCTTCAAAGTCATTATTTATTTGCTGCGCCACCTCAGCAACACGTTGCTGTATGCTTTCGGCCGAGAACAATGGTTCAAATTCAAGATCGTCAATTTGTAGTTTCATGGTGTAAACATACATAATGGCGAAACAATTTGCATGTTTATACGCTATCTTTGAACCTTTTATGACAGATCACCATGTTCACGCGCTGCCAAACGGCATCCGCATACTATTTAAACACTCCCCGTCGCCCATTACGCATTGCTGCTTTGTGCTTAATGCCGGCTCGCGCGATGAGTTGCCCAATAAAGAGGGGCTTGCTCATTTTATAGAGCATTTACTATTTAAAGAAACCGAAAGGCGCAACACCCCGCAGATACTAAACCGCCTGGAACTGGTTGGCGCCGACCTTAACGCCTACACTACAAAAGAATATACCTGCATACATGCCTCCCTATTAAAACAACATTTAGAGCGTGCGGTAGACCTGTTCGAAGATATTTTGTTTCACTCTACCTTCCCCGCAGATGAAATGGAGAAAGAACGCGGCGTGATACTGGACGAGATAGCCTCGTACCTGGACCAGCCCGAAGAAGCCATACAGGATGACTTTGAGGAATACCTGTTTAAAGGCCACCCCATTGGTAATAACATTTTAGGCACGCCCGAAACGGTAGCGGTATTAAACGGCGAGGACATTAAACAATTTACCACCGCCAATAACAATACCCATCAAATGATATTCGCGGTTTATGGCGATTATGATTTTAAAAAGCTGATTAAACTGTGCGAGAAGTATTTTGGCAATGTGCCCGAAAATACCAATCAAAAGCACCGCATTGCTCCCGAATTGGTAAAAGGCGGCATTTACAATGTACCAAAAGCCATATCGCAAACGCATTGTATTTTGGGTGGCAGGGCTTATCCATCGGCGCATAAAAATAAATACGGTTTGCTGCTGCTTAACAATGTTTTAGGTGGCATGGGGATGAGTAACCGGCTTAACCTGGAAATTCGCGAGAAATATGGTATTGCCTATACTATCGAATCAAACTATACATCGTTAACAGATACCGGCATTTTCTCTATTTACTTTGGTACCGATGCCGAAAAAGCCGACAAGGCCTTAAAGCTGGTTCATAAAGAACTGAAGAAACTGCGCGATAATAAACTGGGTACAATACAGCTAAAACAAGCCAAAGAAAAATTTATAGGTCAAATAGCCCTTGCCGAAGAAAGCCGCATGAGCCTGATCATATCAATGGCTAAAAGTTTGCTTGATTTTAACCGGATAGATTCGCTGGAAGACATCTTTGCTAAGATAAATGCGGTTTCGGCCGATGATTTGTTAGAAATAAGCAATGAAATATTTGATAATGACCGTATGATAACCTTATTATTTGAGCCTAAATAAGAAATCTCCTACCTTTGCACCATGAAATATCCTATAATAGCATATGGCGACCCGGTTTTAAGAAAAAAAGCCACATCTATTGAACCTGATGAATACCCAAACATTAAAGAGTTGGTAAGCAACATGTTCGAAACCATGTACGGCGCGCGCGGTGTTGGTTTGGCTGCCCCGCAGGTGGGCATGTCTATGCGTTTGTTTGTTGTTGACGTTACCCCGTTTGATGATGAGGAACCAGAACTAAAGGATTTCAAAAAAGTATTTATCAACGCCTGCATTCTTGAGGAAAGTGGTGAAGAGTGGGCTTTTAACGAAGGCTGCCTAAGCATCCCCGACATAAGGGAAGATGTAAACCGCAAGTCTACCATTAAAATATCGTACTACGACGAGGATTGGAAACACCACGAAGAAACCTTTAGCGGTATGGCAGCACGCGTTATACAGCACGAGTATGATCATATAGAAGGCAAACTATTCACCGATAGGCTAAGCCCGCTACGCAAACGCCTGATAGAAAAGAAACTGAATGATATTTCTAAAGGTGTTGTAGATGTTGATTATCGTATGAAATTCCCGGCTGCTAAAAAGGGTAGATAGAAGAGAGTCAAGAAGTCAAGACATAAGAATCAAGACCGGAGATATTCATAACGAAAACAAAAAAGGGCTTCGATAATTCGAAGCCCTTTTCTATTATATCTGTCCCGGTCTTTTCTTGATTCTTGACTCTAACAGTCTTAACTCTATTTACTGTCTCCGTCGGTTATCGATTTAATTAAACTACCCCATGCAAGCGGGTTGAGCAATGGGTTTGTACGCGAGTGCTGGTTAACAATATCCTGGTGCATGTATTGCGCATTGGCGGATTGTATTTCCTGGCCATCTCTTGGCAGAGTGTTGGTCATGGCAACTATTGATGTACGGCTAATGTTTTTGCGGGCAATTTCCAGATCGTCATCCGCTATTTTAGCATTAACAAAATCTTTTCTAAACTCATCTGTAGTAGCCCATGGGAACACCCTTACCATTGGCAGGTTTGTTATTTGTGGTTTTATTAAAACCTTTGCAGTATAGCTTTTGCTTTTAACATTGGCCGGTATAACTACCGTAACAGGGGCATAACCAATCGCGGTAAATTGCAGGGAATCCTGCTCATGTGCCACAAATGAGAAATAGCCTTTAAAATTGGTTATCACAACGCTATTATGGTTGCTTATATTGGTAACGCTTACATAAGGTACTACAACATCGGCACTATCGGCATTGTATACCACACCCGTAAACTGTACCAGCGGATTTTCTTTTTTCTGTGAAAACGCTGATAAGGATGTCAGTAAAAACAATATGCCAATTAATCTTTTCATGCTAATATTCCCTGCCTATTTGAGTTTTGTTTTAAACAGGCGGGTAAAAATACGTTATTGAAAAATATCAATAAGTGCATTTAACACTTCTTAACACTATCTTAAATTTTCCGGAAGTACGGCATTGGGGTCATCAATGTCAGTTAGGTTTATCGCTTCAATACCGATAATCTGCGGTACAGCCTTTAAAATGGCCTGTTCAATCCCCGCCTTCAACGTCATGATGCTCATGGGGCACGAACCGCATGAACCCAGCAGCTTAAGCCTTACCACATTTTCAGGAGTAATTTCTTCAACAGAAACGTTACCCCCATCTGCCTCTAAGTAAGGCCGTATGGTATCCAACGCTGCTTCCACCTGATCTATTAAACTCATTTCTATTAAATTATACAGTAAAGTTATTAATTATTTACCACATTTAAGTTATCTGCCTTTTGGGCATTACAAATAGAAACCTGCTGGGCAACACGCCTGGCCATCTCCATAAATGCGGTAGTCATAACATCATCTTCGTCTAAAACAATTGGCCGGCCCGCATCCCCAGAATCGCTTATCCCCTTTATTAATGGTATCTCTCCCAAAAATGGCACATCCAATTGCTGGGCAAGCCTTTTACCGCCGCCTTGTCCAAAAATGTAATATTTATTATCGGGCAATTCTTCGGGGGTAAAGTAGGCCATGTTCTCCACTATCCCCATAATAGGCACGTTAATAGCAGGCATCAAAAACATGCCAATACCCTTTTTAGCATCGGCCAATGCCACATTTTGCGGCGTGGTAACAATTACAGCACCCGTTACCGGGAAACTTTGCGTAACGGTAATATGTATATCGCCGGTGCCTGGCGGCAAGTCAACCACTAAATAATCAAGTTCGCCCCAATCGGCATCATTAAAAAGCTGTTTTACGGCTGTTGATACCATTGGCCCACGCCATGGCACGGGTTGATTTGGATCTGTAAAAAACCCTATCGATAACAGCTTGATACCGAACTTTTCAATTGGCTCAATGCGTGTTTTGCCGTTCTCTTGCGTGGCTTTAGGGCGCTCACCTTCCAGGCCAAACATAATGGGGATAGACGGGCCATAGATATCGGCATCTATCAAACCCACTTTAGCGCCGGTTTTTGATAAAGCCAGGGCCAGGTTTACAGATACGGTAGATTTACCTACCCCACCCTTGCCCGATGCTACGGCAATAATATTTTTAACGCCCGGCACACCCGTGTTCTTTTGCGAGGTAACGTGCGATGTCATGTTCACGGTAACTTCAATATCCTTGCTGATAAAATGGCCTATAGCATTACGGCAGGCATTTTCAATTAAAGCCTTTAAAGGGCAAGCCGGTGTAGTTAACACTACCGAAAAGCTCAATTTGTTGCCTTCAATATGTATATCCTGTATCATGTTTAGGGTTACCAGGTCTTTTTTCAGATCTGGTTCTTCAACATTTCCAAGGGCTTGTAATACTTGTTCTTTAGTAAATTCCATATTTATTTAATCGCAATAATACGAAAACGGGTAGCAGCATGCGTTTGTTAAGAAAACAATTTGCAGTTTGCAACCGTTTGCACCACATCATAATTAGTTTAGTTTTGAAGCAAATTTCCTTTATGCGCCGTATCAACCCCAAATATATCCGTATTGCAGGTATAACTGCCCTAATATTAGTAGTTATTATACTGATAGGCGGATACGTTGCCTATTCTAAACGTGAGGTATTGCTTCAAAAAGCTATTTACAAAGCTAAAGCAAAAGCAAAAAGGGATTATAATTTAGATGTAAAAATAGGTTCGGCACATTTTACAGGCCTTAGCACCGTGGCTTTTTCTGACATAAGTGTTGTGCCCGACCAGCGCGACAGCCTGCTATCGGTTAAAAAGTTTAGCGTGAGCGTTAAAATATTTCCGTTAATATTTGGCAATATAAAACTGGCCGAAGTAGTCCTGCAGGATGGGCATTTAAACCTTACCAGCATCAAAGGCGTAAGAAACTTTGATTTTCTATTTAAAAAGAAGAAAGACACCGTTAATACCGGCAATAAAGTCGATTTGTCTGAACTATCAAACAACCTTATTAACGAGGTACTTTACAAGATCCCCGATGACTTATCGCTGCATGATTTTTTGGTGAGTTTTGCTGACGATAGCAGCCATGTAAAAATGCTTGCCCAAACCGCTATTATTAAAAACGGTAAACTGGCATCAACCATAAAGGTTGATGATGGTGATGCAACCTGGCATATAGATGGTACAATGCTACCATCAGATAAAGATATTGAAGTACATCTGTATGCCGATGGCAAAAAGGTAGAGTTACCTATAATCGAGAAAAAATTTAATCTGAAGCTGAACTTTGACACCATCAGTACCAAACTAAGCAACGTTAAACATAGCGGTGGCGAAACCAAAATATATGGTTCGTGGAGCGTACGCAACCTGTTGCTCAGCCACCCGGGTTTATCTGTTAGCGATATTGTGGTGCCCAATGGCTCTATAGATGCCAATGTGTTTGTGGGCACTAACTATATATCGCTTGATAGCTCTTCGGTTATTCACGTAAAAAAGCTAACCGCTAATCCTTATCTGAAATATACCCTTAACCCGGTAAAGATCTACGAGATGAAAATTAAAACCGGCTGGCAAAATGCACAAGACTTTTTTGATTCATTTCCTAACGGTATGTTCGAATCATTAGAGGGCATACAAGTAACCGGCAAGCTCAACTACAGTTTAAACCTGTTCCTAAACCGTGCGCATATTGATGATATGATATTCAATTCTTCCCTGCAAAAGGATAAGGATTTCCGGATAATTAAATATGGCAAGGCCGATCTGGGTAAATTGAATAAAACTTTTGTTTATGTACCTTATGAAAGGGGTAAAGCTATGTCGCCACATACCATTGGCCCCGGCAATTCAGATTTTACACCGCTTGAGCAGATCTCGCCCAATGTGCGAAATGCCGTAATGACTGCCGAAGATCCATCATTTTATACCAACCGGGGCTTTGTTGATGAATCTATTCGTAAATCGTTTATTACCGATATCAAGGAAAAGAAATTTAAACGTGGTGGGAGTACTATTTCCATGCAGCTGATAAAAAACTCCTTTTTAAGCCGCAACAAAACCCTTTCGCGCAAAATAGAAGAGATACTGATCGTATGGCTGATAGAGAATAACCGTATTATGAGTAAAAACCGGATGCTAGAGGTTTACTTTAACATTATTGAGTGGGGCCGCGGTATTTACGGTATTGGCGATGCTTCAAGATATTACTTTGGCAAATCACCGTCTGACCTAACCCTTGGCGAAAGTATTTACCTGGCCAGTATTGTTCCTAACCCTAAAGCAGGCCTATACGCTTTTCAGCCAGACGGCACACTGCGACCGGGCTTGCATGGCTACTTTAACCTTATAGGCCGGCTAATGGCAGGTAAAGGCCTCATAGAGCGCGATAGTAACGCTTATGGCTTTTACAACGTGCGTTTGCGCGAGGGCTTGCGCAGGGAAGCCCCTGTTGATACCCTTGTGGCTGATAGCCTGATACACCAAACCAGCGATGATGATAATGGGATAGGCGTGGTTCCTATTTTTGATGAGCCAAAGCACCCTAACTTCTTCCAGCGTTTATTTGGTAAAAAGGATACTGCCGCAGCCAAAATGGAAAAGAAGATAGAGGAAACCAACGAAACCATTAAGGCACGCCTTAAACAAGAAATTGAAAAAGTAAAAGCCGATTACAAAAACCGCATTGATAATGTGGATACCGCCGGCCGTACCAAGAAAGAAATAAAGGCCGAGAAAAAACGATTAAAGGACGAAGGCAAGGAAAAAGAGCGCGAACTAAAAGACCGCATGCCTTAATCTATGCAAGAGGCTTTTAATATTTC
>NZ_JAQBOI010000013.1 GCF_028288105.1 Mucilaginibacter sp.
CATCTCCTAAATAAGCATTCCCTACACCATAACCATAAAAGCGGTCTAGTATGGAACGGCTCCATTTTTGAGTTGACCAGGGTTTACCGGCCCAATTAAACAAGAACGCAAAGTGCATAGATTGCTGGTTTCCCTGTACAACTGGGTAGTCCCAATATTGATCATTCATGCCATTATAGCGCCAAGGTTCGCTTTCCTTAAAGCCCCACTCTAACCTGTCAATAAATTTCTTTTTCCCAATCGTCTTAACCAACGCCGGTACATCTTGCGGAACAAAGAACGTTAATTGCCATGCATTGCCTTCAACATAATGTTCATTAGCGCCACTGCGAAAAGGGTCGAAATTTTTTGTCCACTCCCCGTTGCTCAGTTTCATATGTGAGTATCCGGCACTATCAATTGTGTTCCGCCACCAATAACCACGGGCATTAAATTTGTTATATACATCTGTTTGCCCTAAAGATTTAGCCAACTGCCCAACGGTCCAATCGTCATAAGAATATTCCATTGTATTTGAAAAACGGCCTTTGTCAGACGGGACATACTTGTGTTTTTCATATTCAACCAAATCCCGGTTCCCCGCAAAACCGCTAAATACTTTTTGCGCGGGTGTTGTTTGCATTTTTACAGCAGCTTTCAACACTTTATTAGCATCAAAGCCACGGATCCCCATCTGATATGCAGCCACCATTTGAGGAATCTCATGTTCACCAACCATAACCGGGATATAATTCATCCCTGCAGGGCCTTTTGCAAGCCAACCGTAGGCATCATACATCGATAACTGCGAGTTAACCCATCTGTTACTCCATTCGGGCGTTATCAGGTTCCATACCTGATTAAGGTTCCAAAAGGTATTCCAAAAAGCATCACACCCCAGGGCAACATCATCTTTGTTTTTTAATTGTTGCATTTTCCCATCTGTTCCACGCCACTCGCCGTTGATATCGCTCCAGGTATTGCGGCTGCAAACTGACCTGTACATAGAGTTATAAAAACGTACTTTATCTAACCTGTTTGTGGTGCTTATTTTAACCCGGTTAAATATATCGTTCCAGGTATTTACCTGATTTTGCCTTACAGCGTTAAAACTCCACCCGAAAGGTTTTGTTATTTCTGTTTTTAAGTTCAGATCTGCATTATCAATGCTTACTAACGAGATTCCGGATCGCACCTGTACTACCGGGTTGGTTTTTGCATCAAACTGTAAAAATAAGCCGGCGTTTTTAATATCGCTGGCTTCAAATGTATCACCGTATTGGATCTTATCGTTTATCCAGCCTCCAATGTTTTTTATTGGCTTGTCAAACTCAAGAACAAAATAAACGGTGTAATCCTGCGAGGCATCAGTACTCCAAACATTCGTAGAAAGCTGGTGCGCCGAACCCTCTATTCTGTAATTATTTATCTTTTTAAGTTTAATCTCTTTTAGCTTATAATCGTATTCTGATGGGATATGCAAATCAACCAATATGCGGGCACTATCCCGGTCGGTTGGAAAAGTGAACCGCTCAAATCCGCAGCGGGTAGTGGCAGTAACTTCCGCTTTAATATTATAATCGGTAAGCTGCACTTTGTAATAGCCTATGGGCGCCTCTTCTCCTTTTTTATCTATAGCAGAACGATAGCCCGAGCCGGGCTTGATCTCATCCCCGATATTTGTTTTTAATTTTCCGTTTGATGCAAAAATGCCAAGTCCGCCCATAGTCCATTCGTGGATATGACTGAATGTACCCACGCTTTCATATGTTGGCTGATAACCGGCCTGCCAGCCTGAATTTTGGTTATCAGGACTCATTTTTACCATACTAAAGGGCATCCACGGGCCGGGGGCGATCATCCAGCGGGAGTGGGCCGTTCCTATACGGGTATCAATATAATCAGCAGGTGTTTGTAACCTTTGTTTTGATCTGCTTACAATACCCTCTTCAATAACCTTTCCGTTTTCAAGTATTTTATATCGGCTTTTTCGGGAACTTGTTACAGCCGGCATTAAAGCTTCCAAATCATAATTTCCCTTTTCTACTGTCGTATTAAAAATTATTTTACTATCCAGTTCAACACTTATCTTAGGCGAACCTTTTAAATGCCTTGCACTTACCAGTAAAGGCTGTGCTTTTTTACCATTAGTTTCCAATTCATAGTCAGCGGCTTTTACTTCGTTGACAAACATTTGACCCGGTGTTTTTAAAACCACTTGTGATGGCCCCTCCAGGCGTACCTCGTCAAACATTATCCATGAACCCTGTACTACAGTTATCATTACATTGTTTCCACCTTTCCTGATAACATCCTGATTAACAGGAATTTCTATTGTTTTCGGAGTTGCCGATGATAAATTTCCGAGTAGAGAAGCCGTGTCAATAAATGGTTCATTTAGTTTGGGTTGGGGTTGCTTATTTATATCATATCCAACGGCTGTTAATTGTATTTTTTCATCCTGGTTGTTAACGCTTACTTTAATAAGAGGGAGAAACTTTTTTGCATAATCCCTTAGTTTAATAACCAATTTGTAATCGCCCTTTGCCGGTAAAGCCTGAATCCCAAATAAGATATTTACCTCATTAGTTCTCCATCCTGCAGTTGGCCAGGTGCCACCCCAGGTATCAACAGGGCCAGGAATTACATATGGGAAGTCTTTTTTTTCTTTAGAATGCCCAATTAAAAAAAACTTGTCCTCGTAGCCGAAGTCATTAGCCACAAATTTTTTAAATCCGTTTGGGGCAAGTGCAAATTCTGATGCTGAGTTATCCGCTTTACCTACATGCCAAATTGTCTTTTTTTGTTGAGAAAAAGAGGATGCAACTATAGCATGAGTGAACAAGCAGATCATTAAAAGTCTTTTTTTCATTCTTAGGTATTAAGTATTACAATGGTTTTAAGATCGGGTCAATTCTTTATGCTGATTAAACAATGCCCCTGTGCGAGAGTATTGCCAATAAAGATTCAATAGGCAAACATAGTTAAAAGATAGCTTAATCGCTATAATATGTTCGTACAAAAGAATGCAAGGGTTTAGCCCTAATTTGTTAAAGAGAAGGATGAAGTTGTCAATGACACTGACAAGTCACAGCCTTATTATGAGGTGGCTAAAGGTTATTATAAACAGATAGCTATGCCTAATATGTTCATACAAAAGCATGTGCTGGTTTGACTCTGATTAATATTCCCAAACACTTTCATAACCACCGAGGCCTTCCACATAGGCGATCAGTTCTGCATAGAATGGTGTTTGTGCAAGCGTTGCGCTATCTCCAACCAGTACCAGTTTGAGCTTGGCACGCGTCATAGCTACGTTCATCCGGCGGTAATCTGACAGGAAACCGATAGTGCCGTCACTATTACTACGCGTTAGTGAGATATAGACCACGTCGCGTTCCTGGCCTTGAAAACCATCCACCGTATTCACTTCAACAGCCGTCTCCAAAAGTAAAGCCTTCAACAAGCCAACTTGTTCTTTATAAGGCGCGATGACTGCGACACTCACATTGCTATAGTCCATCGCAACGATATGTCGCACCACGAAAGCAGCTTCTTCGGGGTTGGCGGTACTGGTACCTTCGGCTTGTTCTTCGTAACCGGCACCGGCAGTATCTATAAAGGTAAAAGGTTTATCTTCCGGATTTAATAAACGGCTGGCAACCAGCGGATGTGCCGTGAGTTTATTATTGTAAAACTTTAAAGACGAAAAGCCCATGATCTGGGTATTCATCCGGTATTGTTCTTCGAGCAATGTTACTGCTTCCGGGTGCAGGGCTACGCATTTTTCCAGCAGGGTAGTGGCCAAGCCGCTCCGCTGCAATTTCACCGTCGGTGGCAATTGGAGGTGGTCGCCGGCTAAAATAACGCGCTGTGCTTTTAAAATGGGTATCCAGGCGGCTGGTTCCAATGCCTGCCCGGCTTCGTCCATTATCACGGTTTTAAAGGTAAGGTCCTTAATGGTATAATGATCAGCACCAACCAGCGTTGCTGTTATCACCTGCGCTTTGCTGATCACATCTTCGGCAACAAACTCTTCAATTTTGGCAACATCCCGCATAATGCGGTGCGCTTCATTAAATAAGGCTTTGCGTTGATCACGTTCGGCTTTGCCAAAGCTTCGCTTATATTTATGCGCCATATTCTTGAACTCAGCAGCCATCTTTTTGAGCTTTTTGACTTCCTTCATCTGTCCGTGTTCGGCCATACGGCTGTCAAGGGTCAGTTTCTGCAAACGTTCGGTCACGCGTACAGGGTTACCTATCCGTAATACATTTAATCCGGTTTCCGATAGCTTCTCGCTTAACAGATCCACTGCCGTATTACTGGGCGCTACTACTAAAATTTGTGGCTCGCCTTGTGCTATCAACGCATTTATTGCCGCCACCAGCGTGGTGGTTTTCCCCGTGCCGGGCGGGCCATGCACAATCGCCAGATCCTGTGCGCCTAATATATTTTTGACCGCAGTTTGTTGCGAGCTGTTGAGATTCGAATTGGTGTAATCGGTGGGAACAAAAGCTGGATTTTCACTTCCGGTAAGCACCCTAATCAGATGCGAATCAGTTTGCTCCGCCTTTTTTAGGGCGTTCCGCATCTCGTCATAGCTATAAGCATCAAACAGCAGATCTATCCCCAGTTTTCCGTCGCTTGCCCAATCCGGCAACTCTTCCGTAAGCAAGGTTACCTTCAACCGGTCGCCGCCGATAAAGGTTATCGTCCCGTTCACCCGGTCATTATTATCATGATTTGAAAATAGCGCCACCGAACTACCGAAGCGCAATTGGTGCGCAAGATTTTTATGCGTGGTTCGCTCTACCTCAACACTCAAGTAATCGCCGCGTACCGGTTCAGTGTTCCGTATAGCGATAGGGTACCAACATAGCCCCAAAGTGCGCCGTTGCGCCGCGCCTGTGCCCGAGGTGAGGCTGGTAAACGCCGCTTCATCAGCAGAACGCTCGGCCGCCAGTAAAGCTATAAGTTCCTTGAAATAACTCATGATTTAATTAACTGTTCCATGGCCAGTTTAAACTCGGCAGGTCCGCCTTCTTTTCCGCAGCCAAAACATTTAAAAATATTCTTTTCCGGTGAGATCATCAGCGATTCCCCGGCATCACGGTGAAATGGGCACCGACCCCGTAAAGTCCGGCGGCTCTCTTTTAAACTGATATAAACAGTAGCCAGTTTGACCAGGTCGGATGAAGTAGCAGACATATAAAATTGCGGTGATAAGCCCTGCAAGTATACTCAAAAAATAAGTTCTGTATCCAATACAGAACCTTATCGAGCTGATAGATTTTCATTGCGAATTTCGTAATTTAAAATTTATAAATTTTATAATCAGAATGATATAGGCGGTTATCTCCATAAAAACATTAGGTGATCAAGAAGTCAGATGCTTGATGTATTTTGAGCTAACTGCCTGATCGTCCAGCTCTACGTGATAACCAGTTTTAAAAAATAAAAAGTTAAATCTTAATGTCGCATGTCTATTATTACGGCCGTTCGTCTACTAATTTTCTGCTTCATTTCCCTTTCGTGTACTATTGTTGTCAGGAAATAATCCGGAATTTTTACTTAAAATTTTAAATTATGAAACACATCACATTTGGTCAGGCGTTTATTAGGTTATTTACGCTGATTGCACTATCCTTCACATTATTTGGTTTCACCAATAATTTTGGATTGGATAGTTACGAGATTTATCTGAATAATAAACTTATTCTAAAGCAGGCGGTGAACCAGCCATTGAATTTAAGGGTATTGAAATTGCATAAAGCAAATTCTGACGATCAACTGCATATCAAATACAAACATTGCACAATAAAGGAGGGGGCCGGCACAAACAGGAACATTATCCTAAAGGATGAGAAGGGAAATACAGTGAAGAAATGGGTGTTTGCTGATGCAACAGGTTCCGATTTAAGTATGGCGATAGCGGTAAAAGTGCTATTGCAGTTGGAAAAGAATAATGCCATGCACGAGCTTAGTCTTCATTATATATCACGGGAGCTTCCTAAAGGTGAAATGCTTGCAATGGTTCGTGTTGAATAAATGCAGCATTTGCGCAAGCAAATAGGAGCGATGAAATATTGCTCGACGGTAAGAGTACATAGCTGTGAATCCCGGGGATAAGGCCTAAATAATTCCGTACAAGTTTCTGTCTAAGAACGCATTACGGAACTTGCCCTTCGGGTCGTAAGTGGCAACGAGTTTTTTAAAGTTAGCCAGTTTCTCGTACCGAGATGCCAAAACTTTTGGCGCGATGGTAAACATTTTGCCCCAGTGCGGGCGCACATTAAATGGCGCGAGCTCTTTTTCGATGATGGGCAATAACTTCATTACCGCGGCGGTTTCCGGCTTCCAGGTAAAATGTATGGTAACCGATGTTTGGTTATAGCAGGGGCTCATCCATAAGTTATCTGCGGCTATTGTACGTATCTCGGTAATAAATAAATGCGGACCTATTTGCTTGCTTAATTTTGATATAGCCGAAATGGCCTCCACCGCGTGATGAAGGGGCACGA
This sequence comes from Mucilaginibacter sp., assembly GCF_028288105.1. Taxonomy (GTDB): domain Bacteria; phylum Bacteroidota; class Bacteroidia; order Sphingobacteriales; family Sphingobacteriaceae; genus Mucilaginibacter. The sequence continues at coordinate 6,504 of NZ_JAQBOI010000013.1, forward strand.
AAAATTCGGATTGCAGCTCTTTACCGGTACTGGGCGTAAACCCCATTTTAAAATGCGGTAAACGCTCATACCAAACGCCGGGAACGCCCATCTGGTCGGTACATTTCTCTGCTGGTTGTGCTATAACAGGGTGCAGGTTCTTAGTGGCTGCCTTAGCGCCGTAAAACTCCGCTTCCGTATGGTCTTTTTCGGTATCTACACGGCTTTTTATCCAAACCTCGCTTACGTTCTCGTTCTGCCAATCGGTAAAAAGGCTTACGCTATAACCGGCTGAAACGATCTTTTCAAAATTATGCTTTACCTGTGCTAAAGGCATATTTGTAAACACCCTTTGCCTTACCATAAAGGTGGGGATAAGATCTAACGTAACTTTTGTAATTACTCCAATAGCACCCAACCCAACAACCACAGCATTAAGTTTTGCCGCGTTATTTGCTTTTGAGAAGTGCACTACCGAACCATCTGCAATTACCATCTCCAAACCGCTAACAGAACTTGCGAGGTTACCGTTTTTGATACCAGAGCCATGCGTAGCGGTTGTAATAGAACCCGCAACCGAAATATGCGGCAGCGAGGCCAGGTTATGTAAGGCAAAACCCTGCGTGTGCAGATAGGGGGCCAGTTCGCCGTATTTAATGCCGCCTCCTACTATAACTGTTTTCGCTTTTCTATCTAAAGAAACTACTTTATTCAGGTCACGGGTAGAGACCAGGTCATTCTTGCTATCGGCGATATTGTTAAAGCAATGTCTCGTTCCCAGCGTTTTAAGTTTGGGGTGCTTTTTAACAAGTTGCTGTACCTCGGCCACCGACTTTGGATATTGTACATTGCCTGTGCTGAAAGTAAGGTTTCCCGCCCAATTTTGGAGCTTTGGTGCTTGTGCCCAGGAATTAAGCGGTGCTAGTAATGGACTTGTAACAAAGGTAGCACCCAGCCGGATAAAGGTTTTTCTTTTCATAACAAGTTACAGCTTGAATTGGTTAATGCAATGTAGAACTAATGTTTTAGAAATGGAAGGGGTAGTGGTTTTTACATCGCTTCTTCAGCAAATGTTGTTATCACATATCATCAGTATTATTATTTTGATACCATTATATTTTGGCGATGAAACAATCTACACCTTTTGATATATTTGATACATATCAAAATATTTTGAAATAAATTGAACCTATTCAAAAGAGAGAGCAACCTGCTAAATATAGCCAATACCAGTAAAACCTGGGACCTGATCATTGTAGGTGGCGGCGCTACCGGCCTTGGTGCCGCTGTTGATGCTGCTTCGCGGGGGTACTCGACATTACTGCTGGAACAAGCCGATTTTGCTAAGGGAACTTCCAGCAGGGCAACCAAGCTGGTTCATGGCGGGGTGCGCTATCTGGCACAGGGTTATATCGGCCTGGTTCGTGAGGCTTTGCGTGAAAGAGGGCTGCTTTTAAAAAATGCACCACACCTTGTAAAAAAGGAAAGTTTTATCATCCCAAATTATAACTGGTGGGGAGGTCTTTTTTATATCATTGGCTTAACCGTTTATGATATTCTGGCCGGTAAACTGAGCTTTGGCCGCGCAAAGCATCTGTCAAAAAAAGAAACTTTGAATCGCCTGCCCGGCTTAAAAGAAAAAGGCCTGCACGGGGGCGTAGTATATTATGACGGGCAATTTGATGATTCGAGGCTGGCCGTTAACTTGGCACAAACCGCTATGGAGCAAGGCGCTACCCTGCTTAACTATTTTAAGGTAACAGGCTTACTTAAAAACAGCGATGGGCACCTTTCCGGTGTAACGGCCAGTAACATTGAAACCGGCGAAAATTATCAATTAAAGGCCGTAGTTATCGTTAACGCCACCGGCGTATTTGTAGATGATATACTTAAAATGGATGCTCCGGATAAAAAACCGCTGGTTAGGCCAAGCCAAGGTGTACACCTTGTGCTCGACCGCTCATTTTTACCGTCAGAGGATGCGCTTATGATTCCTAAAACCGAAGATGGAAGAGTGTTGTTCGCTGTGCCATGGCATGGTAAATTACTTGTTGGTACCACCGATACACCTATAGAATATCCCAGCTTGGAACCTGTAGCCTTAGATGCTGAGGTAGAGTTTATTTTACGTACGGCAGGAAAATACATGGTCAAAGCACCAACCCGCCAGGATGTCCTCAGTGTATTTGCAGGGCTAAGGCCGCTTGCCGCGCCGCAAAATGGATCGTCAAAGACCAAGGAAATATCACGGAGCCATAAGTTGATAGTGTCCGAATCCGGCCTGCTTACCATGACTGGCGGAAAGTGGACCACCTACCGTAAAATGGGCGAGGATATTGTTGACAAGGCCATTGAAACCGGAGGGCTCAAAAGTATGCCTTGCAAAACTGCTGAGTTGCCTATTCATGGCAGTCGCCCTAATCCTGATCGGAACAACCATTTGTTTGTTTATGGTGCCGATATTGAAAAAATTTTGGCTTTATGCGATGAAAATCCAGACTGGAAAAATCGTGTCCATGCAAAAGATAGCTATACTAAAGGTGAAGTGATCTGGTCGGTAAGAAATGAAATGGCCCGCACCGTTGAAGATATACTGGCCCGTCGTACCCGTATACTATTCTTAAACGCCCGTTTGGCTATAGAAATGGCCCCCGAAGTAGCCCGCCTGATGGCCGCCGAACTTAAAAAAGATGCAGCCTGGGAGAAAGAACAAGTTGAAGCATTTTATCAAACGGCAAAAAATTATGTGTTATCATCTGTTTTAAAATAACTAATATTAATCTGATATTCATTAAATAAACCAAGGTTAACCAAAACCATATTATGCAGGAATATATTTTAGCCCTTGACCAGGGAACTACCAGTTCACGCGCCATAATTTTTGATCATGCCGGCAAGGTAATCGCATTGGCACAAAAAGAATTTACCCAGTATTTTCCCAAGCCCGGATGGGTGGAACATGACCCTAAAGAAATTTGGTCGGGACAGATAGCTGTAGCTGTTGAAGTAACGGTAAAAGCCGGGTTAAGCGGCTCTAATATTAAAGCAATTGGCATTACTAACCAGCGCGAAACAACTATTGTATGGAACCGTAAAACCGGCGAACCTGTATACAATGCCATTGTTTGGCAGGACAGGCGCACTGCCGACTTTTGTGAAGGGCTTAAACAAAATGGCCACAGCGATGCCATTCGCGAAAAAACGGGACTGATCATTGATGCCTATTTTTCCGGCTCAAAAATAAAATGGATCCTGGATAATGTAGATGGCGCGCGGGAGCAAGCCGAAGCAGGCAAACTTGCCTTTGGCACGGTGGATAGCTGGTTGGTTTGGAAATTTACCAACGGCGAAGTACATGCAACTGATGTAACCAATGCAAGCCGTACTATGTTGTTCAACATTCGCACCCAGGAATGGGACGAGGAACTGCTGCAGCTGTTTAACATCCCCAAAAGTATGCTGCCGGAAGTAAAACAATCGAGCCAAATTTTGGGGAGACATCAGGCAGTGTGTTTGCTCATAAGATCCCGATAGCCGGGATAGCGGGCGACCAGCATGCCGCATTGTTCGGGCAAATGTGCATTGATAAAGCGATGGTTAAAAACACCTACGGGACCGGTTGTTTTATGCTGATGAATATCGGGCATGAGTTTATCCAGTCGAAAAATAACCTGTTAACCACCATAGCCTGGAAAATTAACGACGAAATTACTTATGCCTTTGAAGGCAGCATCTTTATAGGCGGTGCCGTTGTTCAATGGCTACGCGACGGCCTGGGCATTATAAAAACATCGGCAGACGTTGAAAGACTGGCTACATCGGTAGAAGATACCGCCGGCGTTTACTTTGTACCGGCATTTGCAGGTTTGGGGGCACCATACTGGGACGCCGAAGCGCGAGGAACCATAGTTGGGCTAACCCGCGGCGCTACGGCTGCTCATATTTCCCGGGCGGCACTGGCATCAATAGCTTATCAAACCATGGATGTGCTTAAGGCAATGGAGGCTGATGCGGGAATGGAGATCAAAGAGTTACGTGTAGACGGCGGGGCCACAGCCAATAACCTGCTGATGCAATTTCAATCGGATGTTTTAAACTGCAGGGTGATAAGGCCCGGCGTTGTTGAAACCACCGCGCTTGGTGTTGCTTATATGGCCGGCCTTGCTGTTGGGTACTGGAAAGATATTGCAGAAATTCAGCAGTTATGGGCGGTTGAAACCACATTTGCACCCCAGGATGATCTTGAGGATGTAAAAAAAGGAATAGATGGCTGGAAACGGGCAGTAAGCACTGCCCAATGCTGGTCAAACAACGGCAATCCTGTATCAAATTAATATTCATAATTTAAACATTTAAACATGTCTCCATTTGTAGCCGAACTAATTGGCACCATGCTAATGATATTATTAGGCGATGGCGTTGTAGCCAACGTAGTTTTGAAAGATACTAAGGGCAATAACAGCGGCTGGATGGTGATTACCACTGCCTGGGGTCTGGCTGTTTTTGTTGGTGTAGTAGTGGCCGGTCCGTACAGCGGCGCGCATCTTAACCCTGCTGTAACCATTGCACTGGCCATTGCCGGTAAATTTGCATGGGCAAGTGTTGTGCCTTACATTATAGCCCAGTTTACAGGCGCCTGCATTGGGGCGTTTTTAGTTTGGATAATGTATTACGATCATTTTAAACGTACTAATGATCCTGCTTCCATACTTGCTGTGTTTTGTACCGGTCCGGCAGTGCGCAATTACATATCAAAC
>NZ_JAQBOI010000019.1 GCF_028288105.1 Mucilaginibacter sp.
TCTATCCCCTTGAATATCCATTCACGGTTAAAACGACGGCCTATGTTTTGGAGAGTGATGTTCATTATTAGTAGGCAGGTATTAGTAGGCAGTTTGCAGGCGTAGTAGCGATTGGTTTATCTTTAACTGCAAACTGCCCACTAATACCTGCAAACTTTCTTTAAGAGCTTCCAAATCCCTTCATGATACCACGTTGCGAGTTCTGCACAAAATTGATGATCTCGTCGCGTTCAACAGTAGGGTTAAATTCGGCCTCGATAATATCAAGAGCCTTGGTCATGTTATATTTTTTCAGGAAGATGATCCGGTAGATCTCCTGGATCTCGTTAATGGTTTCGGCAGAAAACCCTCTGCGGCGCAAACCAACAGAGTTGATCCCGATATAAGATAAGGGCTCGCGACCAGCTTTAGTAAACGGAGGGACATCCTTACGTACCAATGACCCGCCGGATATCATGCTATGCGCGCCAATTTCAACAAACTGGTGTACGGCAGATGTACCGCCTATAAAAGCATAATCGTACACATTAATGTGGCCTGCAAGCTGCACCGCGTTTGCTATAATAACATTATCGCCAATAACACAATCGTGCGCAACGTGCACATAAGCCATTAGCAGGCAATTGCTACCTATAGTGGTGGTATTTTTATCAAGCGCGGTACCACGGTTAAGCGTTACACATTCGCGGATAACGGTATTATCGCCAATGGTTACGGTGCTTGGTTCGCCCTTGTATTTTAGATCTTGCGGTGGTGCAGATACTACAGCACCCGGGAAAATACGGCAGTTTTTACCAATACGGGCGCCATCCATAATAACGGAGTTTGAGCCAACCCAGGTACCTTCGCCAATTTCCACATCTTTATGTATGGTAACAAAGGGCTCAATAACCACGTTATCGGCAATTTTTGCCTGTGGGTGTATATATGCTAAGGGCTGTATCATATTATTTATATCTAACTATTTGTGCCATTAGCTCAGCCTCTACAACTATCTTTTCACCAACCATACCAATGCCTTTCATTTGTGCAATGCCACGGCGGATAGGTGCTATCAGGTCACAACGGAATATTAACGTATCACCCGGTAAAACCTTGTCCTTAAATCTCGCATTCTCGATTTTAAGGAAAAGCGTTAACCAGTTTTCGGGATCGGGTACGGTGTTTAATACCAATATACCACCGGTTTGCGCCATTGCTTCTATCTGTAAAACGCCCGGCATAACAGGCGCCCCCGGAAAATGACCTACAAAGAAAGGCTCATTCATGGTTACGGCCTTTAAGCCCACAACGTGTGTTTTGGTCAACTCTAATATTTTATCAACGAGTAACATTGGCGGGCGGTGCGGCAATATGTTCATGATCTGAACAGTATCGTACACCGGTGTCATGTTAGGGTCGTAAACCTTTACATGTTTGCGGCTGCGTTCTTTTTTTATCAATGTTTTTATTTTTTTGGCGAATGCAACGTTTGCCGCATGGCCCGGCCTTGCAGCCATAATATGCCCTTTCAACGGAACACCTACCAATGCCAGGTCACCAATCATATCCAGCAGTTTGTGGCGTGCAGGCTCGTTTTGGTGGCGAAGCTCAATATTATTCAAGATCCCCTGCGGGGCAACATTTATATCCTTACGGTTAAATATTTTTGCAAGGTGGGCAAGCTCTTCGTCGTCAACTTCTTTATCAACAACCACAATGGCGTTGTTAAGATCGCCGCCTTTTATCAGGTCGTGCTTAACCAGCATTTCCAGCTCATGCAAAAAGCAGAAGGTACGGCTGGATGCAATTTCTTTTTTAAACTCGGCCAGGCTTGATATGGTTGCATGCTGACTGCCCAAAACCTGCGAGTTATAATCAACCATACAAGTAAAGCGGTAATCACCATCTAAAGGCATAGCCACCATGTCAACCTTACGGTCGGGCTCCGAATAGTGGATGTTATACGGGATATGATAATATTCCCTGTCTGCTTCCTGCTCCTGAAAGCCGGCTTCTTCAATAGCATTTATAAATTGTATCGAGCTGCCATCCATGATAGGTGTTTCGGGCCCATCCATATCAATCAGCACATTATCTATCTCCAAACCAACTAAAGCGGCAAGCACGTGTTCAACTGTGCTTACGCTGGCGCCGTTTTGGGTAAGGGTTGTTCCCCTTGATGTATCAGTAACATTATCAACATCGGCATCAATAATTGGCTGGCCGGGCAAATCTATCCGGCGAAATTTATAGCCGTGTTTTTCTGGTGCCGGGTTAAAGGTCATGGTAACGCTTTCGCCGGTGTGCAGGCCAGTGCCCGAAACCGAAACAGGCTCTTTAATAGTTCTTTGTTTTACATTCATAACTGTATCGGCAAATATTTAGCCGTCGCTGTTTTTTCTTAGTTCTGTAATTATCTTTTCCAGTTCGTTAACTCTTTTTTCCAGTTCGGGCAATCTGCTTACTACCACGTTCGAACGCATATCGGCTGTGTAACCAATAGCCGGCGAACCTGCCCATTTTTTACCCTCTTCGGTAATGTTACGGCTAACGCCCGATTGCGCTTGCACCTGTGTACCTTTTGCAATAGTAATATGGCCAACCACACCAACCTGCCCGCCAAGCATTACATTTTCGCCAAGCTTAGTACTGCCCGCTATACCTGTTTGCGCGGCTATCACCGTATTTTGCCCAAGCTCAACATTATGGGCTATTTGCACCAGGTTATCCAGCTTTGCGCCTTTGCGGATATAGGTTGACCCCATTGTTGCCCTGTCTATTGTTGTATTAGCACCCACTTCAACGTTATCTTCAATAACAACGTTGCCTATTTGTGCTACCTTACTATAAGTACCATTGGCATTTGGTGCAAAGCCGAAGCCATCGCTACCAATTATAGCGCCCGAATGTATAACAACATCGTTGCCAATTATACAGTCAAAGTACACTTTAACACCAGGAAACAAAGTTACATTATTACCCAATTTTACATTATCGGCAATATAACAGCCGGGATAAATTTTGCAGTTATCGCCCATTACAACATCCTGGCTAATATACGTGAAGGCCCCTATGTAAGGTTCTTCACCTATTTTGGCAGATGAATGTATAAAGCTTGGCTGCTCTATACCCGATTTATTCAGCTTAATGGTATTGTATTTTTCGAGCAATAAGGAGAAAGCGCCGTAGGCATTCTCGACCCGTATAAGCGTAGTATTTACCGGTGCGGTTAATTCCTGGCTATTGTTCACTATTACAACCGATGCATTGGTTGTATACAAGTATGGCTCATATTTAGGGTTAGCTAAAAATGATAACGAACCAGTGTTGCCTTCTTCTATTTTGGCCAGGTGGTTAACCGCAACAAGCGGATCGCCTTCAACTGTTCCATTTAGCATAAAGGCTATATCCTTTGCGGTAAATTGCATCGTACAAATTTAAATGTTAAAACCATAGCAACAAATTATTAATAAATGGGTACAAACTGCCGCTCATAAGTAGGTTATGTTAATTATTCATCAACTAACCATTCACCACTCACCACTTATAACAGGTCTTTGGCATAACAAAGTATATATTTTTTTACAGTTTTTGATAATGCCTCCAGGTTTGAATTATCGCTGGCCAGCGTAATATCTTTAATACTGCCGTCTTTCATCAATATATGAATGTTACCATCGCCTTTATTATAGGCGTTATTGCGTATGGTATCCGTAAATACATAGTACGAAGCCTCATGTTCGCTAATGTTGTACTTTTTAACCGCGTTGGCTGTCAATTGTTTAACAAAATTTTCGTCGGGCTTCTCGGCAGTAATATCTACGTGGTATAGCCGGCGGTTTATCAGGTTATGGCAAAGGGTGGCCAATACATCATCATCACTATCGGCCCATATTTTTACAGCAGCCATTACATCGGTGTCATCCAGCAGGGCAAAGGTTTTTAAATGCGCGTCACCGCTCATAAATTCCTCTTTGGTAATAACGTTCTTTAAAAAATAGTTTAAAGCGGGAGTTAATGGGAAGTGTGTTCCCTGCAAAGCCAGTTCGCGGCTGCGCAAAAATATTTTGCAAAGCACCTGCTCGGCGGCTATAACGGTTTTGTGCAGATATACCTGCCAATACATCAGCCTGCGGGCGATCAGAAATTTTTCTATCGAGTAAATCCCTTTTTCTTCAACCGTAATACTGTCATCCTTTATGTTCAGCATTTTAATGATGCGGTCAGAACTTATAACACCTTCAGATACACCCGTAAAATAACTATCCCGGTTCAGGTAATCCATCCTGTCCATATCCAACTGACTGGATACCAGTTGATGCAAAAAGTGTTTTGGATGGTCGCCTTTAAATATGCTGATGGCCAATGTTAGCTTACCGCCAAACTCCTCGTTCAGCTTATTCATCAGCAGTATAGAAATATCTTCGTGGCTAATTTCTTCCACAATGGTATGCTCCAAAGCATGCGAGAAGGGCCCGTGGCCAATATCGTGCAGTAAAATGGCTATAGTAAGGCCTTCTTTTTCTTCGGCAGAGATATCTACCCCTTTATTGCAAAGCGTTTCAATAGCCAGGCTCATCAGGTGCATCGCACCTAAGGCATGATGGAAACGGGTATGCAGCGCACCTGGGTAAACCAGATGTGTCATCCCCAGTTGTTTAATATAGCGTAAGCGCTGAAAGTAAGGATGATCTATCAGGTCATATACCAACTCGGTTGGTATGCTGATAAACCCGTAAACCGGGTCGTTTATAATTTTCTTTTTGTTCAAGGTAGCTGTTAAGAATACAAAAGTGTTGAATTATGACAAAACAAGCACGGTCTATTTGTTAATTAATGTTAATCCTTTGCATATTTTTACAACAAAATGCCCCACCTAAAGGTTATAGGTGGGTAAAAATAAAGATATTATGCAGGATACCACAATATTATGGGCCGATGACGAAATTGATCTGCTGAGACCACACGTACTTTTTCTAACTGAAAAGGGCTATAAAGTAACAACCGTTACCAACGGTAACGATGCTGTTGAAGAATTTAAGAAGCAATACTTCGATCTGGTTTTCCTGGATGAAAACATGCCGGGGCTTACCGGGCTGGAAACACTGCAGCAAATAAAAAATATAAATAACGATGTCCCGATAGTACTTATCACCAAAAACGAGGAGGAGTATTTAATGGAGGATGCCATTGGTTCAAAAATTGATGACTATCTGATAAAGCCGGTACACCCCAAGCAAATTTTGCTTACCATTAAAAAACTTACAGAGAATAAAAAACTGGTGGGTGCTAAAACAACCATGGCCTACCAGCAGGATTTTCGCAGCCTGGGCATGACCCTTAACGATAACCTAAGCTACCAGGAATGGGTTGATGTTTACAAAAAACTAATATACTGGGAGCTGGAGCTGGAGACTTTGGAAGATGCCGGCATGCACGAAATACTAACCCTACAAAAAGCCGAGGCCAACGTACAGTTCTGCAAGTTTGTTGAACGTAATTATCTAAGCTGGATAAAAGACCCCGAGAACGGGCCAACCATTTCCACGCAATTATTTAAAAAGAAGCTGTTCCCTAAGCTGGACGGTAAAGGGCCGGTTTTTTTTATATTAATAGACAATTTGCGCTATGATCAGTTCAAGATCATCAATCCTATCATATCAGAATACTTTAGGTTAGAGGAAGAGGATACTTATTACAGCATCCTGCCAACGGCTACACAATATGCCCGTAACTCCATATTTTCGGGCCTGATGCCTTTAGAGATGGAAACCCGTTACCCGCAAATGTGGCAAAACGACGAGGACGAAGGCGGTAAGAACCTTTATGAAGCTGATTTTGTTGCCGATCAGTTAAAAAGGACCTTACGCAGAGATGTAAAGCACTCGTACCATAAAATATTAAATATTGATGAGGGCCGCGCGTTAAATGAATCGGTTAATAACCTGATGAATAACGAGCTGAACGTGGTGGTGTACAATTTTGTTGATATGCTGAGCCATGCCCGTACCGATATGCAAATGATACGCGAACTGGCCAGTGATGATGCGGCTTACCGCTCATTAACCCTATCATGGTTTGAGCACTCGCCTTTATTTGATCTGTTGAAGTTTCTGGCTTCGAAACAGGTAAGGGTTATCATCACAACAGACCACGGTACTATTCGCGTTAAAAACCCAAGCAAAATAATTGGCGACCGCAACACAAATACCAACCTGCGTTATAAGCAAGGTAAAAACCTTAACTATAATGCCAAAGAGGTATTCCACATACGCAACCCGCACGATGCCATGCTGCCTAAGCTTCACGTAAGCTCCAGCTTTGTATTTGCCAAGGGTGACAGCTATTTTGTGTACCCAAACAACTACAACCATTTTGTGAATTTTTATAACGAGACTTTCCAGCACGGCGGTATCTCATTAGAAGAAATGATTATCCCGATAGTTACCTACGGGCCTAAATAAATTTTTATTTTTGAAGCAGAAATAATAACCCCGTCATTGCGAGGTACGAAGCAATCTCTTTGAGCAAATCCACCATGCAAGGTGTACAACTATCCTAAAGAGATTGCTTCGTACCTCGCAATAACGTTCTAAGTAAAAGACCATTGGACTTACACACCACATCCACAGCAGATCTGCCAAAAACGGCGAACCAGATCCTAAACTTTGCCGGTAATAGCCGAATTTTTCTTTTTTATGGCGATATGGGGGCGGGCAAAACCACCCTTATTAAATCGCTGTGCGAAAAATTGGGAGTTAGTGACTCCGTAACCAGCCCTACTTTTTCCATCGTAAATGAATATAAAGGGACTGACAGCCCGGTATATCATTTCGATTTTTACAGGTTAAAAGATCAAAACGAGGCACTGGATATGGGTTATGAAGAATACTTTTACTCGGGCAATTACTGTTTTATAGAGTGGCCGGAAAAGATCGCCAATTTGATCCCGGATAGCTTTACCGGTGTGCGCATCCATGTTTTAGATGCCAATTCCAGGCAAATAACAGTTGAAAACATTTCATAATAATCAAACTTATTTTTTTCTTATCTTCATCAGCCGGAAAAACAACGATCATGAGTACAGGGAAATACAGCGGGTTCTCAAATATTGCCAGGCAGGCAATGATGCAACCCCAAGAGTCGATGCTTGAAGTTAAGAGTAAAAAGAATAAGCTTTATATTGGCATCCCCAAGGAGGTTTCTTTCCAGGAAAACCGCATCCCGCTTACCCCTCTATCGGTAGCACTGCTTATAAATAATGGCCACGAGATAATGCTGGAAAGCAATGCCGGCCAGGCCGCCAACTTCTCTGATAATAATTACAGCGAACAAGGAGCCCAAATAGTTTACGATACCAAAAAAGTTTACGAAGCCGATATCATTATCAAAATAGCGCCACCTACTATGGAGGAGATAGAGATGATGAAACCCGGCCAGTTGCTCATTTCTGCGCTGCAGTTATCTACCTTAAAAGCCGAATGCCTGCATGCGCTTATCAAAAAGAAAATAACAGCCCTTTGCTTTGAGCACCTCGAAGACGAGGGAGGGTCGCTCACCGTTGTGCGCGCCATGAGCGAAATTGTAGGTGCTACATCAGTACTTATAGCGGCCGAGTACCTGAGTAATATTTTTGAAGGCAAGGGCCTTATGCTGGGTGGAATAACAGGTGTGCCACCAACAGAGATTGTAATAATAGGCGCAGGTACCGTTGGCGAATATGCTGCCCGCACCGCCATATCACTTGGCGCCGAGGTTAAAGTATTCGACCCATCTATTTACAAACTGCGCCGTTTGCAAAATAATATAGGCACCAGAATTTTCACTTCGGTAGTGCAGCCAATTGTGCTGGAAAAAGCCATAACATCATGCGATGTTGCCATTGGTGCCATTCGTGCTGATGACGGCCGAAGCCCATGCATCGTATCCGAGGCTACGGTAAGTAAAATGAAACCAAACTCAGTTATTATTGATGTAAGTATTGACCAGGGAGGGTGTTTCGAAACATCAGAAGTCACCAACCACACACACCCCGTTTTCCGTAAATATGATGTAATACATTATTGCGTACCCAACATTGCATCGCGCGTGGCGCGTACAGCAACTTATGCGCTTACCAATATATTCGCGCCTATTTTACTGGACATTGGCGAACAGGGTAGTTTAAAGAATGTAATATGGCAAAAGGCCGGTATCCGCAATGCCGTGTACATTTACCAGGGGCACCTAACCAACAAGTATATGGGCGAACGCTTCTCTATCCCAAGCAAAGACCTTGACCTGCTGGTGGTATCTAACCATTAATAATTGGTGAACGGCCTTACTGTTTCCGGGTGGTTTATTTCCGGCTGATACTTTTCGGGTATCTCGTTGGTGTGGTGCTTATCGCCATAGTAATCAATAGCAAGCTCTACCTTACCATTATCTTTTACCGTTACTCTAAACAGCATATCGTAATCCCCTTCATCAAGCGCGGTAAAAGGCATTTCGGCACCAAAGGCATCCAACAACACCATTATGGTGTTAGAGTGCCCAACAATTAAAACGTTATCCCCTTTAAAATTCTTTAAAACAGTTTTGGCAAACTTTTTTAGTACGGCGGTGTCGGTATCATAAACCCTCGGCAAAACTTTTACTTTATAAGCCAACGGCCTTGCAGTAAGCCCGGTACGTTTATACTTGGTAACATATATGGCCTTTATGTGTTCGCGCTTTAACTCTTTAGCCAGTGCTTCGGCACGCTTTTGCCCCGCGGCACTTAAGACCGGTTCATCATCTTTCGCCATTGGGGTTGCTTTTTCGGCATGGCGTACTATCCAAATGTTCGTTTTTTGAGCCGAGGCATTAAAATTGCTTAGTAACAAACAAATAAACAATAACTTAAAAAAGTTAGCGGGCATCATTACAATTTTCATAAAATGGTGTTATCTGTTTTAATGGGTCTAACAAATATATTCGATTTTTGATATGAAATTTTTTAGCAAGGAATATTTAAAACAGCTATGGAAGGTTCTAATGGCCACCTTCAGCGGTTTTTCAAGTGATAATGGTTTAAAGTTTAGCGCGTCATTAGCTTATTATACGGTTTTTTCGCTGGCCCCTTTGCTAATACTTATCATATCCCTAACCGGTTTTTTCTTTGGCCCGGATGCCGCAACCGGCCGCCTTTACCCCCAAATTGAGCACTATGTAGGCGCAAAAGCCGCTTTACAAATACAGGAAATGCTTAAAGGGCTGGAATTTTCCGGTAAAACAGGCATCGCTGTTATTATATCGGTTATTACTTTATTAATTGGTGCCAGCAGTATTTTCCTGGAGATACAAGATTCGTTAAACACTATTTGGCGGGTAAAAGCTAAACCCAAAAAAGGATGGGTAAAAATGCTGCAAAACAGGTTTTTGTCGTTCTCGCTTATTATTAGCTTAGGCTTCTTGCTTATAGCATCTCTCGTGGTTAATATTGCAATAGCGGCATTAAGCAGTCAAATAATTCGCTTTCTGCCCAGTGTAACCAAATATCTTATACAGGGGATAAACTTGTTTGTATCGTTCGTGGTGATTTCTGTACTTTTTGGCATCATATTCAAATTTTTGCCGGATGTTAAAATTAAATGGAAGGATGTGCGCTCTGGTGCTATGTTCACCGCCATTTTATTTATGATTGGCCAGTATATTATAAGTTTATATATACAATATACCGCACAGGGCTCCACTTATGGGGCGGCAGGGTCGCTTATTGTAATTTTGGTGTGGATCTATTATACATCGGCTATATTGTATATTGGCGCCGAGTTTACCCAGGTTTATGCCGAAGCAATTGGCAGCCGTATTGAACCTGCCGAGTATGCGGTACACATACAACAAACCGAAGTTGAAAGAACAGTAGATAAACTGCCACCTCAAAACCCCGATTTACAGGGCAATCTTAAATGCGAGGATAAAAAAGACAAAAAAGAGTGACCTTGTTTCTTATCATACTTAGTTCCCTATGAACTGTATTTGATCTGTTAAATAATACGACCTGGCAGCAAAGGCAGCATCTGTGTAAACTATTCTGTTATTTTATAAAATAATAACGTAGATTTAGCTTCCAATTCAAACCAGGTGTTAGCCGGTCTATACAAATATTTAAAGTTTAAACACATATGGCTCGCTGCCATATTCAATTGCCTCCTCGTATCGGCAAACGCACAATCATTTGAGGTTGATAGCGGCCGTAAAAATGTAGATATCCCTTTCAAGCTTATCCGAAATATGGTGGTGGTTAAACTCCACATCAACAATAAAGGGCCTTTCAATTTTATTTTAGATACCGGGGTTGGGCTCATGATAATTACCGAGCCTAAACTTGTAGACTCCATAAACATTACATCTAAGCGCACAATCAAACTTTCGGGGCTTGGCGAAGGTGATGCCTATGAGGCTTATGTTACCCCCCCTTTAAATGTTCAGATACCCGGTTTAAGAAGCGAAAATGTATCAGCAGCAATATTAAAAACCGATTATTTTAACCTATCCGGCTACATTGGCTTACCAATACATGGGCTTTTAGGGTATGAGTTTTTTAGCGCGCTGGGGGTTAAAATAAATTTTAGCGATACTACAATGACCGTTTGCCGCCCCAAAGACATTAAACCTTTTAGAAAAAGCCAAAAGGTGCCTATAACAATTGAGGATAAAAAACCATATCTAACAACTACAATTACTTTTCCCGATGGCAGTAAAGTACCAAATAAGCTTATCATTGACCTTGGCGCCGGGCATCCCTTATCGCTCGAAAATATGCTGCAAAAACATGGGCTGCCTAAAAAATCTGTTCCGGCAAATTTAGGGGTGGCACTTAACGGGCCTATAACGGGTTATTTAAGCCGGGTTAAGGAAATTGACGTTGGCAATTATAAAATAAAGAATGTTATTACGTCGTTCCCGGATAAAGATTATGTACAAAGAACTTATAGTGTCCCACGCGATGGCAACATAGGTACTGGAATACTAAAAAAATTTAACCTGATATTCGATTATTCCAATGGCCTGCTTTATTTAAAATCCAACGAAAAGTTTAAAACGCCGTTTGAACATGACATGAGCGGTATAGAATATTATTTAGCCGGAGATAATTTTTCACATTTAATAGTTGGCCGCGTTGCACCGGGTTCGCCTGCTGATGATATTGGGCTGATTAAGGATGATGAAATAACATCCATTAATTTTAAACCCGTATCAAAAATGACTACCGAAGAAATTGACGCGTTCTTTAAAACAACCGAACGCAGCCTGCTGCTTGAGGTATACCACGATAAAAGATACGACAGGGTTGTTATAACATTAAAGCACCGCATATAGTTTAAACCCTACGCGTAACGAACTTGTTGCGTTAGTATTCTACTAATTTTTTTCTATATTTTTATACCTAACTAATTTTTTTAAACAAATAATGAACAGATCTTTACGGGTTAATACATACCTGGCCGTTGCAATTTTAGGTTTAGCAACCATTGCAAGTTCTTGCGCCACAAAAAAACAAGCAGACCGTGTTGTTACGCTAAAAACCACGGCTTCCCCCGGCGGCTCTACCGCTACCGCCACAATAGGTACAGGTAAAAAAGAGGGCATTAAAAAATTCAGCGATCTAATTGGAAAAGTTAAAGCTGATACCGGGCTTTTTAACACTTACAAGGTTGATGGCAAGTACTATTTTGAAATACCAGATAGCCTTATCAACCGGGAAATGCTGGTAGTTACCCGTTTTGTAAAAACACCAACAGGCTTAAAATCCTTCGGCCAGCAATACGGTGGCGAAGAAGTTAACAACCAGGTTTGGAAATGGGAAAAGCATGATAAACAAGTTTTTGTTCGCGTACCAAGCTACTCGGTAAGAGCAGATAGCACCAGCGACATGTATCAATCGGTTAAAAACTCAAACCTTGACGCCGTACTGGCCTCATTTGATATAAAAGCATACAACAAAGATACTACAGGCGTTTTAATTGATGTTTCCGATTTATACAACGGTGATATTGCTGCCATAGGCTTGCCTGATAATATCAAGAAACTTTATAAAATAAGCGGAGTTGATAACACAAGGTCATACATCGATACTATAAAAAGCTTCCCTATCAACATAGAGACGCATACTTTAAAAACATACCGTGCAGTAGAATCACCAACAGATAACTCTAACGGCGCTTTAACTTTTGAGTTAAATACCTCAATGGTGTTATTGCCAAAAACGCCAATGAAAGCACGTTTGAATGACGATCGCGTAGGCTTTTTCGGTCAAAGGCAAACTGACTATGGTACCGATGCTCAAAAAGCCGAGGCCACCGCGTATATTCATCGTTGGAAACTGGAACCTAAAGACGAAGCCGCTTATTCACGTGGCGAACTGGTTGAACCCAAAAAACAAATTGTTTACTACATAGACCCCGCTACACCAAAAAAATGGGTGCCCTATTTAATTGCCGGTATAAACGATTGGAACAAAGCTTTTGAAGCGGCCGGTTTTAAAAATGCTATTGCGGGTAAAGAAGCCCCAACCAAAAAGCAAGACCCGGAGTTTAGTACCGAAGATGCGCGTTACAGTGTTATAAGGTATTTTGCATCTGATGTACAAAATGCTTACGGCCCGCATATATCAGACCCACGCAGCGGCGAAATATTAGAAAGCCATGTTGGCTGGTACCATAATGTGATGAGCCTTTTACGCAACTGGTATTTCATACAAACGGCTGCCGTTAACCCAGGCGTACGCGCAGCTAAATTTACCGATACGCAAATGGGCGAATTGATCCGTTTTGTATCATCACATGAAATTGGCCATACATTAGGCCTGCCACATAACTTTGGTTCAAGCTACGCCTACCCGGTAGATTCGTTACGTTCAAAATCATTCACCGATAAGCATGGCACAGCGCCATCCATTATGGATTATGCCCGCTTTAACTATATAGCACAGCCGGGTGATGGTGTAACCCACCTTTACCCGCAAATTGGCGAGTACGACCTTTGGGCCGTAAAATGGGGCTACAGCCATTTCCCGGGTAAGAAAACACCTACCCAGGAAAAAGAAGTATTGGATGTTTGGACTAAAGAAAAAGCCGGCAACCCGCTTTATTATTATGGCAGGCAGGGTACTTCTATCGACCCGCGTTTACAGAACGAGGATTTAGGCGATAACGCCATGAAAGCAAGTACATATGGTATTGCCAACCTGAAAAGGATATTACCCAACATCGAAAAATGGACTTTCCAGAAGGGTGAGGACTATGATGATGTGCAAACCTTGTATAACGAGGTTATAGGCCAGTTTAACCGCTACATTGGCCACGTTACCATGAACGTTGGCGGCATGAACGAAAACTTTAAAACCTACGACCAAAGCGGCCCTGTTTATGGCTTTGTTAACAAAAGCCTGCAACACGATGCACTTGTATTTTTAAATCAACAAGTTTTTACCACACCAACCTGGCTTATAAATAACGAAGAATTAAGCAAGTTTGATAACGGTGTTATTATTGGCCGCATTAAAGCCTTACAGGTAAATGCCGTTGCCAATGTGCTTAATGCATCGCGTATGGCTCGTATGTTTGATAATCAATCAAAAAATGGGGCTAAGGCCTATACTGTTGCAGATATGTTTAATGATCTGCGTTCGGGTATATTTGCAAACAGTACGCCCGATGAATATAAACGCAATTTACAGCGTGGTTATATTGATAACTTAAAAAGCCTGTTAAATGAAGATGCAAGCAGGAGCTTCCCGGGCGCAACATCAGCACAGTTGGCCAGCATTGGCTTAACACCAATTAACATTGCTTTATCAGATATAAGGCCAATGGTACGTGCCGAATTAGCTAAAATAAGCGCAAGCCTGCCAAAAGGCGGCGATGCTTTAATATCAGCACATTATACCGATCTGCGTTTGCGCATTAAGGAAGCATTATATCCAACCCGCCCTATCGTTAGTATTGCAGGCGCTGCTCCGGGCCGCTTAAGTGACGATGTTACACCAGCGGATAACGGCTGCTGGCCACAAACCAAATAAAAAATAAGGTTCATCAAAAAAGCCCCCGTTAGTTAACGGGAGCTTTTTAATTATATCACTTTTTTAGAGGGCCGCAGATTACGGACAGCGATAATTATTTTAGTTGGCTAATATTTTCAAAAAAAGCGGCCTGCAAGTCTAACAATGTTTTAACGCTTACCTTTTCACCATAGGTATCAAAACAAAGAAATTTTGCTTTTGCAGGATCATTATCTTTCCATTTTTCAAAAAAATTAAAGGTTTCAAAAAAATAATGGTTAGTGGTTACCTTACTTTTTCCACTTGTTTGTGATGCATTAAGCCTGAAGCCAATAGCATCCATCCACTTATGCACTTTTGCGTGCAAAGATCCTCTAAAATTATCCATAGGGTAAATGTTTTTAATGTGTAACGAAAAAAATATCGCAAAGGTTTCGCAGAGCAAATAAAGTTTTAAACAAAAGTGGATAGCGGTTGTGGATATCCTATAGCATTTTATGGGTTTTTTTGAAATAAAAAATTTCCACATAAATTAATTATGAAACCAAATATTAATAACTCCGTACAAGTCTCTATCACTCACAAAATTTATATGAAAAAAAACAGACTTTTTTTAACTACTATAGCACTTAGCCTTTTAAGTGTGGGAGCATGTAAAAAATCTACAACACCCGGCCCACAAGGGGTACAGGGCGAAAAAGGGGTTACCGGCGCAACGGGGGCAACAGGAGCTGCCGGCCCACAGGGAGCTACAGGACCAGCAGGACCTGCAGGGGGCGGCCCACAAGGCGAAACAGGAGCAACGGGGCCAACAGGCCCGGCCGGCCCACAAGGAGCAAACGGGCAAACTGGTGCTACAGGACCTGCCGGAGCAACGGGCCCTGCCGGACCACAAGGAGCAACCGGGCAAACTGGTGCTACAGGCCCACAAGGACCACAAGGACCACAAGGCCCTGCAGGTCAAAACGGCCAGGATGGCCAGGATGGCAGTGCCAATGTTGAAAGTTTCCTGCTGTTAAATAAAAGTGTAACATTAACAGGTTTAACCAGGCTTTCTATTCCTGCAATTACTCAAGATGTTGTTGATCAGGGGCTGGTGCTTGTTTACTTCAGGGTAACGGGTTCTGGTAGCGGTTATTATGCACTGCCATACAGCGAAAACGATCGCGCTCTTAGCGTATCAAACTTTGGCGTTGGCTATTTAGATATCAAAGCTAACTTTACAGCCAGCGGTTTAGATTTTAGGGTTGTGGTAATAAAAGGGACATCAATTACTACACTATCATTTACACACCCGGGATTAAACGTGAGAAATTTTAATCAGGTAGCTTCTACTTTCAGGTTAAATTAATGTAATTATAGCTGTACATAAATGTATACAGCAATTTTTTAAAGTTTGTACAAAAGCCTCGCTATGCGGGGCTTTTGTGTTGTAGTGTAACAATCCTATTATTTGCTTATTAAAATATGTAACAATGCTATGATTATTAAATATTTAAAACTAATAAAGTGAACATTTGCACAATAAATGTGTCTGAAGCAGGGGTGTTGTAATACCCCATTTGTTTTTTAAATAATTATGAAATACCTCTATTTAATATTAGCACTTGTTTGCTTAAATATCACAAAGTCGAATGCGCAAACAGCCAGGCAAATAAGTGGCAGTATCGTCGACTCTACTAAATTATCGCTTCCGGGTAGTAACATTAAGCTACGTACCGAGCTTGGCGACAGTACTATTACCATTGCAGATGTTGATGGTAAATTTTCTTTCCCATCGGTAAAGGGGAATAAAATAACATTGATCATAAGCTCTATCGGTTACCAGGGGCTTATTAAACATTACACCCTCCCTGTAGATGGTAAAGCAGTTGCGCTTGACCCAATAGTTCTAAAATCTGCCACAAGGCAATTGGGGGCGGTTAATATTGTGGGGGTTAACCCGGTAGTGTTTAAAGAAGACACCGTACAATACAGCGTTGCGGCCTATAAAGTGCGTGAGAACGCCCCTATTGAGGACGTGTTGAAAAAGATACCCGGCGTTGATGTTGATAAAGACGGTAACGTATCATCGCAAGGCAAGCAAATTACCAAGGTGCGTGTAAATGGTAAGGACTTTTTTGGCGGCGACGTACAAAGTGCAACTAAAAACCTGCCTGCCGATGTGATAGAAAGTGTACAGATAGTTGACGATTATGGCGACCAGGCAAACCTTACCGGCGTAAAAACCGGCGAGCCCAACAAAATATTGAACTTCACCATCCGTAAGGATAAAAATTACGGGTACTTTGGCCAGGCAACAGCCGGCGATGGCTCTGATATACTTCCTAAAGCTCCCGGTGTAACCAACGAGAACCGTTACATAGGCCTGGTAAACTTTTTCAAATTTAAGGGCGATCAGCAGATCTCCGTTTTAGGCAACCTTAACAACACCAACGTTAATACATTTAGCTATGGCACCCCAACGGGCGGCGCTGCAGGTGGGGGTGGTTTTGGTGGCGGTGGCGGCGGTGGTGGCCGGGGTAACGCCCTGCGCGGCGGCTCTACCGGCTCTACTACCAATGCAAATGGTATAACCAATGCACGTTCTATCGGTTTAAACTTCAGGGACCAATGGGGCAAAAATTTAGCTGTTTATGGTAGCTATAGTTTTAGCCATAATTCTACCTTCACTAACTCAAACACCGAGCAGATCAACAATTCAAGAAACCCAAGCACAAGTAACCAACTAAGCCAGGAAACCAACACCCCAACCAACCACAGGTTTAATTTTAACCTGGAGTGGAAACCCGATACGCTAAACTATTTAAAAGTAACACCAACATTTACCTACAATGGTACAGATGTTACCAGCTTTGACGATGTTACTTCAATCAGAAGAGATACCGTTACCAAAACAGATGTTACCAACTTAAAATATACATCAAACTCAATAAGTAATTCAACATCGCCAAACTATGGCGTTACCGGCTTCTTTAATCACCGTTTTAAAGGCAGCAGACGAAACCTAAACATTGGGTTTAGTGCAAACTCAGGTAAAACCTCGTCTTTTGACAATCCTATTTATACCTTCACAGCTGGTTCGCAAACAGCACCCAAAAACCAGGTTATTTATACTGATAGCCGGACAAATACTTATGGTGTAAACTTCTCGTACCAGGAGCCTTTGGGTAAAGTATCGTTCCTGGAGCTTAATTATGCTTTAAACCACAGTTTCACATCAAGCGATAAAGAAACAGATACCCTTTATACTCCGTCGCCCGATTTATATCACAAGTACGATCTTTTGAGCAACAACTATAATTATACCTTTACTACTAACCGTTTTGGGCTTAACTACCGTATAGTTGAGAAGAAGTATAATTTAACCCTGGGTATTGGCGGCCAGCCATCAAAGCTTGATGGTATCAATCTGATGAACAATGTATCTACAAGCGTATCTACCTTTAACATCATTCCGGCGGCAAGCTTTAACTACAATTTCAACAGAAGCCAGTCATTACGCTTTAACTATAATGGCAGCAGTAACCAGCCTGCATTTAACCAGCTACAGCCTGTTATAGATTTTTCTAACGCGTTATACCCAGTACAGGGTAACCCTAATTTGAACCCGGAGTTCACTAACAACATATCATTACGTTATAACGCGTTTAGCTTTCAAACGGGCAATATCTTCCTTGTTGGTTTGAATTACACGCAAACTGATCACAAGATAGTACAGAATATAGTTAGCTATGACCCTAAATTTACCGCAGCAACTTTAGCGGCAGATCCATCTTTAAAGAACCTGCAAAACACCACATTAGTAAAGTATTTAAATTCGGACGGGTACTACTCAGCCGGCGCAAACTTCCTTTACTCAAAACCATGGAGCGAGCGTAAATACACCTTAATATTTGGCGGCCAGTTTAACTATACCAACAATATCGGTTTCTCGCAAAGTGTCGATTCATTGAACAACATTACACCTATCGAGAAAAACATTGCTAAAACTTTAACCTTTGCGCCACAATTGCGTTTCCGTATGAATGTTACCGATATAATAGATGCAGAGTTATTCTCAAGGTTTTCGCTTAATAAAACCAACAACTCTTTAAACACACCGCAAACCAATCAAAACACCAATGTCCGCGCGCTTGATCTGGGTATAAACGGTAAAAACTACGTTTGGAAAGACTGGACATTAAGCTACGATTACACCAAAACATTAAACTATGGTTACTCAAGCAGCATAGGGATTAAAAACCCTAACATATTTAACACTTATGTAGAGCGCCGCTTCTTAAAAGATCATCGTGGCACCCTGCGTTTTGCAGCATACGATTTATTTAACGAAAACACCGGCTTCTCTACCGTTACTAATGGCAGTACCGTTACGCAAACAAACGTAAACAGGCTTGGCCGTTATTACTTATTAAGCTTTACCTTCCGCCTTCAAAAATTCTCAGGCAAGGCTCCGGCATCAAATCCTGAAAGGGGCATGAGAGATGGCGGCGGCCGTGGAGAACGTCCACCCGGCGGTGGTGGTGGCGGCGCATTCTAAAATAGATATAAAACAAAGACCCATCTGCAAATTGCAGATGGGTCTTTTTATGTATAATAATGTTTTAATTATGGATAAGTACCGCGTTAATAACCCGCTCCAGTTCTTCCAGATCGAAAGGTTTGGCAAGATAGGATTCAGCACCGGCATGGTCGGCAAGTAATTGTATATCACTATTCGCCGAAAAATATATTACCGGGATGTTTTTTAACGCTTCTTCTTTTTTAAGGGTTTGCGTAGCAATAATGCCACCTGCATCGGGTATCCAATTATCCATTAGTATCACGTCAGGAGATATCCCGGCAACTTTTTCAGTAATATCATTACAATCGGTAAAGGTGTGAACCTCCCATCCTTGTTCTTCTAAAATATAACTACAGATAGACAGAATGTCCTCATCATCATCAAAAATGATGATCTTTTTTGTTTTATCGCTCATGGGTAATGTAGATGGGTGAAGCTATCAATAAGTTTTAAAAAAAGCAAATTTTTTAATTAGGGGTATAAAGTGTAAGGGTACGTTTACCAATTTTGTAGGACGAAACTTATATATCGTTAAATGCATGCATGAATTTGGGTAGGAGTTACGCTCACACGTCTGCTGGCTTGGCGCCCGGGCTGATTATTCACTACAATCAAAAATGCAAATTGTCCGAGATTTTGCCCTCCTGATTAATAATTGACACAATTCGTTTTTCTCTAAGTAGCTGCGCTCCCCCAAACGCTACTATTGCTACAGCAAAGATCCATTCGTTATAAATTACGGTCCAATATACAAATGGGCTACTTCCCAATATCCATTCACTAATTAGTTTAACACGCAGATATTTAGCGTTTTGTCTCAAAAGAATAATGTCCAGAAAAAGCATAATAATCATGAAACCCGCAAAAAACATTGCCCCATAAAAAAGGACCAGTATTGCCCCTCCTACAACCCCACGTACAAGCGTACCCGGCAAATCGGAAACACTATTCATTTGAAAAAATGAATTAATAATACACCACAAGTAAGTGGCAACAGCAATAACTGCCATATTTATCCAGTTTGTGGAGATAATTTTAAGTTTGGTTTTAATAGCACTCATCACCCAGCCCAGCCCTCTCTATCCAAACTCCTGAAATGTATGGCTTCGGCTAAATGCTCTAACATGATCTCCTCGCTACCGGCCAGATCGGCAATGGTGCGGGCAACTTTCAGGATCCGGTCATATGCACGGGCAGATAGGCCCAACTTTTCCATCGCCTTTTTTAACAGGGCCTGGCCGGCGGCAGTTATTTTACAAATATCCCTTACCATTTGCGGGCTCATCTGCGCATTGGCATGCAGATCTGGCCGTTCCCCAAAACGTTCTATTTGTATCTCGCGGGCTTTTATTACCCTGTCGCGGATGAACTCGCTTTTTTCGGCCAATCGTTCAGATGACAGCTCATTAAAGTTAACCGGCGTAACTTCCACATGCAGGTCTATACGATCTAACAATGGGCCCGATATTTTGCTTAAATATTTTTGCACCGTCCCCGACGGGCAAATACATTCCTTTTCGGGGTGGTTATAATAACCGCAAGGGCAGGGGTTCATACTGGCAATAAGCATAAAGCTGCTGGGGTAATCAACCGTAAACTTAGCGCGCGATATAGTAACCTTGCGTTCTTCCAGCGGTTGGCGCATTACCTCAAGGGCGCTGCGTTTAAATTCCGGTAATTCATCTAAAAACAAAACACCGTTATGTGCCAGCGAAATCTCGCCCGGTTGTGGGTTACTGCCGCCACCAACCAAAGCCACATCGCTAATAGTATGGTGTGGCGATCTAAATGGCCGGGTAGTAACCAGCGCATCTGCAGCAGATAACTTCCCGGCTACCGAATGGATCTTGGTGGTCTCTAATGATTCGTACAAACTCAATGGCGGCAATATGGATGGCAGCCTGCGGGCCAGCATGGTTTTGCCCGCCCCGGGTGGGCCTATCAATATTACATTATGCCCGCCTGCGGCGGCTATCTCTAAAGCACGTTTAATATTTTCCTGTCCGCGCACCTCGCTAAAGTCGCTGTCATATGCGGTAAGGCTGTTATAGAACTCGTCGCGTGTATTCACTACTTCAGGCTCCAGGCTGGTATCGCCATTAAAAAAATCGGCAACCTGTTTTATATTCTCAACCCCATAAACTTCCAGGTTATCTACAATGGCAGCTTCGCGTGCGTTTTGTTTGGGTAGGATGAATCCTTTGTAACCCTCTTTGCGTGCTTGAATAGCGATAGGCAAAGCTCCCTTAATAGGTTGCAACCCGCCATCAAGCGATAGTTCACCCATGATGAGGTATTTCTCTAAGTCCTCCGATTGGATCTGTCCCGATGCTGAAAGTATCGCAACGGCAATTGTTAAATCGTACGCAGAACCCTCTTTACGGATATCTGCAGGTGCCATATTTACTACAATACGCTGCCTTGGCATACGGTAACCGTTTGTTTGCAAGGCCGTTTCTACCCGCTGCATGGATTCGCGTACAGCATTATCCGGCAGGCCAACAATAAAATAAGCCAGTTTACCTCCGCTTATATTCACTTCAACTGTAATGGTAATAGCCTCTATACCATAAACCGCACTTCCAAAGGTCTTAACTAACACATGATAGGTTTTTGTTATGCGAAAGATATAGAATTTATTTGATGGGCGGAATTGTTAAATATAGTTACCCTGTTTTGTATTTACTTAGTCTATTAGGGCATTGCCTGCGGCCGGGCTCATTCGCTTATACGCGCACAGGCATTAGGCTCAGGCCGGTATCTGCTACTATCCCTAATGCAGTATGCTTTTCCACACACGGCACGCATGCGGCGGCAATACATTAAAATCATCGATCAATCAACACCAAATTTATAGGCTCAGCTGCTCCTAACTATCTCTGCATAAGAGCACATTAGCCGTTTAAACACGCAACATTTTCTTAGTGTATCTGTAACACTCAACGGCAAACCGCCGTCATAGTATTACCCAAATGTTAACACAATGGCATCTACCATAAACTTTACAGAATCGGCTCAAAATATAGAAATGATGGGGATACGCATGAGCGTTATCCTTAGTACTAAATGCAGCGGCGGCAAATTAACCATTACCGAACAGGAAGTTGGTGTTGGTGTAAGCTCGCCCGCTCACACTTGCAACCGCGAAGACAAGATAATTTTAGTTACTAATGGCAAGTTCCTGCTTTTTGCCGATGGTGAAAAATACGAAGCCGAAGCGGGTGCCAGTATTTTTATTCCGTGCGGAACGTTACACAGCTTTACAAACGAGGGTACGCAAACCGGCAAATTGCTGGTAACGCTAACACCGGGTGGCCACAATGACCCTTTGAAAAACCGGAGCCGGACAGTAAAAATGTTAGGGAAAGACCCTGCCTTTATGCATAACGTCGCCAAAAAACATGATGTGGTGATGGAGTGAATTACAACTACTACCAACAAAAAACCCGCGCTATAAATAGCGCGGGTTTTTTGTTCTACATTATATTTTATCTAATAAAGCACAGGCCACAGGCAAATAATACATTTACCAGCAACACTACCGAAAACAGGTTTTTATTATGTACGCTTATGGTAGCCAGGCGGGCGTTCAATTGTTTAAACATGCGGTTATTTAACAGGATAAAGTGATTTATCAACAAGAAAAACACTGCCCCAAACAAAATAACCACGTATGCCGACATATCAAGCTTTAGCCATTGTGCCTTAACCATTAGCTTTGTAAGTAGCATGGCATTTGTTAACACCACAACCAGTAAAAAGCTTACGTTAAACAACGATTTAAACTGAGGCAATTTGCCCTGACCGAAATTTTTGAAGCTCCACCTGTAAAACGTTACATAAATGGATTGATAGGCTTTTGTCATGGTGTTAATAATTAAGTGAACAGATTGGGTTAATTATACAATAGTTTATATTGGGGTTATTGTATGGTTCAATTATACGAAAAACATTTTAAAAAGATATATTGTTTTGAATTATTTAAATTATCAAAATTATATATAGGTAAAAACAAAATTACCGGAACTAAATTACAGTTTCTGATCGCCCTGAATCTACCAAGTGTTGCACACTAACGTGTTTGACTCCCTACCATTCCAAAGGTTTAATTACCCAGCTTATTCCACAAAAGTGGCCAAAAGGTTAACATTCGGATCTATTTTTATCTCGGGCTTTGCCGACGCTGCCGGGACATTAAATGTTGTAGCTAAAGCTTTAACATCCCACTTATACAATTTACCATCTACCGAGCACTCAAACGCAAACTGATAAGGTTTTTCCTGTAGCTGATTTATGTGTATGGCAACAGTTTTACCGGCTGGGTTATAATCCCAGGTTATTTTTAATTGCGGGTGCCCGGCTGTACGCAGCCATTGATCGAAGAATTGTTTCAAGTTTGACCCGCTGGCTTTTTCCATTACTACACGCAGGACATCGGTGTTGGCATTGCTGCCGTTGTATTGTTTATAATAATTAGCAACACCCTTCCAAAATGCTTCATCGCCAATTTTACGGCGCAGCATATGCAATACCCAACCACCTTTTTGGTACGCGTTGGC
>NZ_JAQBOI010000021.1 GCF_028288105.1 Mucilaginibacter sp.
TCGCCCCAGTCGCCCCATGTCCAGCCCACTTTGCGGAATACTATTGTTCCTTTATCATTGATCTTCCAGCTATCCAAATAGCGTTTTGCGCCCGGGTATAGCTCGGCAAGGGTTTGTTTATCGCCGGTATGGAGGTAGTAATTATACAAGCCGTAAAAACCTACGCTGGCTGCCACCTGGTCGGGTAGTTCTACATTCCAGTTACCTGCGGGCGATGGTGCAAACAGGCTGCTATCCGGGCGTTGCCAGTCAATTAGTTCGTGCAGCCATTTTTTAGCAAGGGCATGGCTGGATGGCGAAAGAGCATAAAAGGCTTCTCCCGATTCATTAGTAGCGTCGCCTGTCCATTGCGCGCGCTCACGGTCGGGGCAATCCATATAACCATCGCGCATGGTGATATACAATGTGCGTTGCGATTTTTGCCACAGTTTGTTAAAGAAAGGGTCGGAACTGGTAAAACTGCCCGCAAATTTGGTATCATAACCCGTTTCGCGGTAAGCCAGTTTTATAACTTTTATCCCCCTCGGGATGATGTAGTAAACCTTTTGCCCGTTAAGCCAGCCCAGGCTTTCGTATTGTTGGGTGCCATCTTTGGTGATATATTCGCCGCGTAAGTTGGGCTCGCCGCCATTGTTAAACAGGTAGTTATCGGTACACATCACAATTTTTTGCCCTGCCGATGCTTCCACCTCCAGGTATGGCGTGATCTGCGCATTGTAAGGTAACTGTGCAATTATAGTATCGGTAGTAGCAGATGATGAAGTTTTAGTGTTCAGATAATCTTTTAGTCCGTAATCTTTCCAAAGCGGGATAGGGCGAAGCACCAGTTTATTCCATGGTGCCGACCCCACTGTGCCACGCTCAGATGCATAACCCATTGATTTGTCATCATAGGTAGTGCTTTGCCAGTTGCCAATAGCTAAACGGGCATCGTACATAATGTTTGATTCGGGCAGGCGGTAATTAGGTTTTGGATCGCCGGCAGTTTGGTAAGCTGCTAACTTAGCGCACTTCCATGTTTTATCACTCAGGATAGATAGCCCTGCATTTTGGCAATCGAAAAATAAGCCAGCCTGACCACTGCTTTTATGCGAAAATCCCTGTTGGCCAAAATACCAAAGCAGCACTGCAATGGTGTTTTTTCCCGACTTTAAATAGGGTACAATATTTACCGCGTCATAATAAGTATCGTTTGGGTTTGGCCCGCGTTTTAACTCACCCTCAAAAACAACCATTTTGCCGTTAATGTATAACCAGTACTTACTATCGGCAGCAATTTTGGCTATGGCATGTTTAGGGATCTGTTTCAGATCTATTTGTTTGCGATAAGCCAGCCAGGTGTTAACCGATGTATCGGGGCTGTTTGCTGTGCCTATCCAGTGTGCTTTCCATTGCGGTTTTGTATTGGTTTGCGCTTGCGCGAAACAGGGGATAATAAGGCAAAGGACGATGAATAGTTTTTTCATGCGGGTTACAATCGACAGGCTAAAGTAAAAGGTATGGTTTATAATGACTGTAAATATGACGAATAGATTGGGAATGACTGTGCTGCGGTGTATCCTTATAATTGGGACTTGCGTTAAAGATAAAAGTGTATACCGGCCAGCCTCGCTGCCACACGCGTGCGACGGGGAGTGAAAAACCATGCCGCTTCGCTATTTAACCCACCCCGACTACGCTACGCTGGTCGACCCTCCCTTCGCTGCGCGGAAGGAGGGTGAGGAGAAAATTGCAGAAATCCTATAAACAAGAAAGGCTGCCTTATCGGCAGCCTTTCTTGTTTGATCTCCACCACGTCATTGCGAGGTACGAAGCAATCTCAGAACTATGATTATCCGCCTTCGTGGCTGTCAACCTAACTATCAGGAGATTGCTTCGTACCTCGCAATGAAGTGGTGGCTTAAGTGCGGTGGTATAAAAAATTGCAAACCCCTCTTTCCGCTTGCGAAGAGAGGGTGGTCGAGCGAAGCAAAGACCGGGTGAGTCAGCCTGCGTTAGATTCTGTGTTGATTTGCAAGTAATAATAGAATTTTTTATTTTTGATACTTAAGGCGGCTTAAGCCAGCCTGTTTAGGGCGGCCCATTCTTAATGAGGCTGCTCTAACTATTTAGAGGGCTTAGTTCCGCTTGTTTTTGCAGATAGTCCATCTGATACGGTTTTCCGGTTTTGTATATCGTGTAAACCATTTCGAGAAGCTTTCTTCCGACTGCTATTACTCCTTTCATTTTTACACTGTTTCGGGATACTATCCTAATAAATACCGCTTTGTATCTTTCTGAATATTTTATGGCTGCCAATGCCGGCAAATACATCGCCTTTCTCAAATATTTATTCCCCTGTTTTGATATCCGTGGTTTCCCTTTGACGGATGTCCCAGACTCCTTTTCTTTGATATCCAGTCCGGCATAACTGGTCAGTTGTCTTTTGTTTTGTATCAGTTCAAATCCGTTCGTCTCAGCCAATACTATTGTTGCCGTTAAAAGGCCAATACCGGGTATGGTTGTGATAGTATCGATCGTTTTTTTGAGTTCAGCATCCCGCTTTATAGCCGTTCTTATTTCGACCATGACCTCTTTTAGTTGGACATTTATGATCTTTATCCTATCCTTCATTCTGCGAATGGTATCCTCACCCGGAAAAGCTTCAGCTTGCTCCGCATGTAGTTGATTTTTGATCACTGTTCGCTCAGCGATGAGTTGTTCTCTTTCGCGGGTCAATTGCCGAAGGCTTCTATAAACTCTTTTGGGCTGTACCCAATTATCCAGTTTCTTTTCCAATCCGAACATGGCTATGGCTTGCGACATGGACTTGTCGGTTATTGTTTTCAGCTCCAGAGTCCGAAAGAAGCCCGATATCCTATTCGGCTTAACGATACTTACATCATACTTTTTGTTTGACAGGTAATAAGCCGCTTTTTCATGATACACCCCTGTTGCTTCCATAACATACCTTAAAGGATATGCTGTAAAAGTTTGTTTGTTTACCCATGATTCCATGCTTGCAAATCCTTTTTCATTGTTCAAAAAGGCCTTACCTGCATAAATAACAGAAACTGCATTTTCATCCATCCTGCCTAATGAAACCACCAACTCTTTCTGAGCTACGTCGATACCAACTACTTGTTTTAATAACCTGTTTGCCATTTGATAAAAACTTTGGGATCATTAAGTGAAACCTTCCTTCGTTGTTCCTCCTGCCGGATATCCTGGATACATAGCTGCGCCATGCTCCTTACATTCTGTTCCAACTCAAAAAAGTAAAAGAATGAGGCGATGTCTAACGCTCAGCATGCTTATAGCTGCTTGGGATAGGTGTGCTCTCACTCTTTTCACTCATATGATCATTACAATAATATAAATGTAAACATAGGAGGGATAGGAGCGGATACCGGCCTGTGGTTAAGGCCTGTGCAGTATGAGCGGAGAGCCCGGCCGCAGGCAACGCCCATACTTAGCTACTCGAACCCTTCATTGGCATCGTTAACCAGCTTTTGCAAAACCGGTTCATTTAAAATGGTGATGCTTTTACCGGTTACGGATATCAGGTTTTCCTGGATAAAATCCTGGGTCACTTTGAACCATGTTTCGTATGATACCGCCGCGTAGCTTGACAGATCCTGCCGGGTAAGCTCGATATTTATAGCGCCGGTATCGTCGGTGCCAAATAAGCCTTTAAGGTTAAGCATTGCCAGGGCAATACGCTCTTTAACCGGCATATGTACCAGGTTACGCATCCGCTTTTCTGATTTCTGCAACTCATCAGCAAAAAACTTCATTAAGGCGTAGGTGAACTTATGGTTCACGTTAAGGGTGGATTCAAAGAAAGAAAGATCGATATAACAAAGGATTGTTGGCTCTAAAGCGGTAGTTGCTACCGGGTAAACGGGATTGTTACCCAGCCCCATGTGCCCCAATATATCGCCCGATTGGGCAAAACGGATAATAAGCTCTTTATCGGTATTCCAGCGTTTATGTACTTTAACCTTACCGGTATACACAAAATAAATACCTTTAACCGGGTCGCCTTCTTTAAAAATGCTTTCGCCTTTTTTTACTATAAAATTTGTTTTATGCGCACCAATTGCCGGTATCCAATCTTTAACACTATGCGTACACAAAAAGCAATTATTTAAATTGCAGGCATTTTTAGTTTCCTTCATTATTTACAAAATGTTGCGACTGCAATATCAGCAAAGAACATAATTATTTTTAACAGTATGGCTTAGCCCTTTGCATTATCTTGCTCTTTAGGCGACAAAAGGTTATTAAGCGATAACGGCCCCGAACCAATGAGTGAGAAAATGATAAGCAGCACACAAGCAAAAATGGAAAGCCACAGGTCATTATTAGGCTCGGAACGAAATATATTAATTACGAACAGTGCCGATATAACAATGGGTAGCTGTAACAGCGAGGATAAACGTGTAAGCAAGCCAAGGGTTATGAGGATGCCACCAGCCATGTGGACGAAAGTTACGTAGTACATAACAGCCTTAAGAAAGAAGGGCGATAAATTTAACAGTTGCTGATCTTCAATTATCCACCTTAAATAGCTCATGTTTTCCATAAAGCTAAGTCCTTTTAAAAACAGGAATATTCCCAGCATTATGCGTAATACATCTAAAACGGCAGGATGGTGCCTGTCTCCCCATTTTTCAATTTTGTTTATTACGCTCATACATTACAGCTTTAAACACGGTTTAGCTTATTCTTTGGTGAATCTCTTTAGTGGTGGCTATAATAAAAGATATACCTACCATAAATATAACAAAACCGCTGAATATTATCCAGGGAAAAGAATTGATACCATTCAAATTAATGGTCCATGAATGCGAATCTACAGCGCTTACGTGGTTAAGGTTCCTGAAGATGTAGCAACCAATTAGCATAATAACTACACCAAGCGCAATAAGTATTTTACCTGAATTTCTCATAATCTTGTATTAACAATGTTTTAGTTTACAAATTTAACTTATATATTTGCAAATATATTGTTAAAACAATAAAAAAGTCAAATTTGTTTTAACATTGCCTTGTGTTTTGCTTGTTAAAGCAATATCGAGGCATTTGAATTGTGTATTTTTTATGAAAAAAAGTAATCTTAAGAACGGTATCCCCATTTCTCCACTATTAACCCAGCTTGACGACGATACAGACCCGGTAAAAAAATCAACCTTTTTAAAGGCAAGGCTTTTACGCATCTGTGTATATGCCGTTGGTGTAGCTGTTGCTATAAGTTTAATTGCCAAAGTGCTGGTTTCGCTTATTAATGTGGTAACCAATATTGCCTTTTACGGCCAGCTTAGTGTTGCCTTTCACAGTCCCGCAGCTAATAGTTTGGGGCTTTGGGTAATTGCAGTACCGGCAATAGGCGGGGTAATTGTAGGTTTTATGGCGTTATATGGTTCAAAAGCCATACGCGGCCATGGTATACCCGAAGCTATGGAGCAAATTTTAGTTAACGAGAGTAATATTAAACCATCTATCACCTTTTTAAAGCCCATATCATCGGCCATAGCTATAGGTACGGGTGGGCCATTTGGCGCCGAGGGGCCTATTATTGCTACCGGTGGTGCTTTGGGTTCAACCCTTGGGCAGTTATTTAAAGTTACCGCGAACGAGCGTAAAATTATTTTGGCCGCGGGTGCAACAGCGGGTATGTCGGCCATATTTGGTACGCCAATAGCCGCTATATTTTTGGCGATAGAACTATTACTGTTCGAGTTTTCGCCGAAATCAATACTACCGGTGGCACTGGCCTGTATAACAGGTGCAGCAGGCCATCATTTATTATTTGAATCGGGGCCGGTATTCCCAATGCCCGATCTGGCCATACCATCAAACCTGGCACTGGGTATATATAGCTTTATGGGGCTTTTAGTAGGCCTGCTATCATTAGGCATTACCAAAATTGTTTACTTTATTGAAGATGCTTTTGAAAAATTACCTATCCATTGGATGTGGTGGCCGGCTATAGGCGGTTTAACGGTTGGTGTTATTGGCTACTTTGCGCCGCATACACTTGGCGTTGGTTATGATAATATTACCGGGATCTTATCAGGTACCTGGCCATTAACACTTATTGTTAGTTTATGCCTGTTTAAATTTTTGTCGTGGGCTATTGCTTTGGGCAGCGGTACATCAGGCGGTACGTTGGCCCCTTTGTTAACCATAGGCGGCGCTTCGGGGGCAATTATCGGTTCATTAATATTATCTTATTTCCCTGATGCCGGCATCACCTTGCCAATGGCCGCTTTAATTGGCATGTCGGCTATGTTTGCCGGGGCATCAAGGGCGTTCATCACCAGTATTGTATTCGCGCTGGAAGCAACCTTGCAATCGCATGCTTTGCTGCCTTTATTGGGTGCTTGTACTGCCGCTTACATTGTATCTTTCTTTTTGATGGAAAACACCATCATGACCGAGAAGATCGCCCGTCGTGGTATTTCCACACCCGATTCATTTGAGCCGGATATTCTGCAGAAAATGTATGTATCTGATGTAATAAACGATGATGCGATTGTGCTGAGTGCCGATAGTACTATTAAAGAAGTAAAAAACTGGCTGAGCAAAAATAAGGTAGAGGATAATTACTTTATTTTAATAGATAACAATGAAAATTATAGCGGAACGCTAAAAATTACAGACATATACAACGGCGACATGGATGCCACTGCAAGATTAAGTGACCTGGTAGCCCCGGTGCATGGCGCGACTATTAAAAGTACCGATACCCTTCACCGCGCGGTAGAAAGCATGTCGAAAAATAATACCGAAGTAATGCCAATTTTATCTGCCGGTAAGGATGGTAAAGTAATAGGTGTGCTAACGTATAAAGACATCATAAAGGCTTATCAAACCAATATCAGTAAAAACGAAAACCTGCATACTAAGATATCCCTGAAACGCCAGCACATGAAGATGGTTATACGTGGGAAGAAGCTTATTAATTTGAATAATGAGGATAATAAGGCGTAATTCAATTTCATAAAAAAAGCCGCCCTTCGAAAATCGAAGGAGCGGCTTTTCACTCATCACTCATCTTCAGTTCTTATTTCCAACCACCACCTAATGAGCGGTAAAGGTTAGATACGGCGCTTAGTTGCGCACGTTTTATTGAAGCCAGTTCCAGTTCGCTTTGTAGTACATTACCTTGTGCAGTTATAACTTCAAGGTAAGTAGCCATACCATTTCTGAATAACAGGTTGGCATTGCCGGTAGCTTGTTGTAAGGTAGTTACCCTGTTTGCTGCAATGGCTTGCTGTGTTTTCAGTTTCTCGATGGTTACCAAAGCATCAGATACTTCACCAACCGCATTTAATACCGATTGGCGGAATTGTAATACCGTTTTTTCGCGATCTATTTTGGCAACTTTAAATTGTGTCTTCAGTTTTTTGCGGTTAAACAAAGGTTGTGTAATGCCACCAACCACTGATCCAAACAGAGATGCAGGTATGTTAAACCAATTGCTTGCTTTAAACGAATTTACACCACCCGAAGCTGTAATAGTTAATGATGGATACATATTTGCTTTAGCAATACCCACCTGTGCATTGGCAATATTAAGGGCCAGTTCTGCAGATTTTACATCGGGCCTGCGGCTAACAATTGCTGATGGTAAACCAGATGGCAGGTTCTCGTTGATCTGAATATTACTTAAAGTATTACTGCGTTCGATCCTGTCTGGTAATGCGCCGGTTAGTATGCGCAGGGCATTTTCTTGTATAGTAATATTCTGTTCAAACTGGGGTACAAGCTGTGCAGCTGCCAGGCGTTGTGCCTCGGCTTGTTGTACAGCCAATGAAGTTACCTGCCCGGCATCGTATTGTAAACGGATGATGCGTAGTGTACTATCATTCAGCTTTACATTCTTTTGGGCGATGTTTAACTGTTCGTCCAGCATCAGCAGGTTATAATAACCTTGCGATACACCTGCAACAATGTTGGTTTGGATCGCTTTTTTAGCTTCGGTAGTTTGCAGGTAGGCAGCCAGTGAAGCTTTGCTTTGATTGCGGATCTTACCCCATATATCAGCTTCCCATGAAAGGGCAAGGTTAGCAGAGTAATCTTCGATGTGTTTTGTACCTACACCAAAACTACTCAGGCTTAAACCGTTCAAACTGTTGTCTGAAGGGCGACTGGTGCTTGCGGTTACATTCAGGTTTACCTGTGGTGTATAGTTCCATTTAACCTGTTTAAATAATAGCTGCGATGCCTCTATGTTCTTAACAGCTATCTGCATATCGTAATTATTAACGATGGCGCTATCTATCAGCTTTTGCAGGGTAGCTTCGGTAAAGAAGTTTTTCCATTGTATATCAGCAATACTTGTGGTATCGCTTGCTGTAGCTGCATTCCTGAAAGCAACGGGCAATGCAGGTTTTGGTGTTTCAATATCTTTTGAAACTTTACATGCGCTTAATGCCAGTAACAGCATAAAGGCGAATGTATTTATATATCTTTTCATTGTGTTTGTCTTTAGCCTCACCCCAACCCCTCTCCAAAGGAGAGGGACTTAAAAGCAAGGGGGATAAATCTTTATTTTAAAGCCTTATGAACCCTCTCCTTTGGAGAGGGCAGGGTAAGGCCTTTAGTTTGTTTCCAATTGTTTAACAGCCTGAGCATCCGGGTTGTAATTTTTATCCAGGTGCCTTGAAAGCGGCACGCCTGTGATTTTTTCCTGCAGATGCTGGAAGACCACAAACAGAACCGGGATTATAAGCAAGCCCAATATTACTCCAGACACCATACCGCCGGCAGCACCAATACTAATAGAGTGGTTACCCTGTGCAGAAGGGCCGGTGGCAATACTCATCGGGAATAGACCGAATACGAAGGCCAGCGATGTCATCACAATTGGGCGTATCCTAAGCCTTGCTGCCTCAACAGCTGCATTAACCAGGCTTAAGCCAGCCCTTCGTTTCTGCACGGCGAACTCTACAATAAGGATGGCGTTTTTAGCCAGCAAACCGATGAGCATGATCAGCGCTACCTGTACGTAGATGTTGTTTTCGATACCGGTTATGCCCAGTACAACAAACACACCGAATAAACCGGTAGGGATTGAAAGTATAACGGCCAGCGGCAGGATATAACTTTCGTATTGTGCCGATAATAGGAAGTATACAAACACCAAACATAACAGGAACACAACGGTAGACTGACCGCCTGACGAGATCTCCTCACGGGTTTGGCCCGAGAACTCGTATGCAAAACCTTGCGGCAGTTGTTCTTTTGCAGTTTCCTCTATGGCCTTTATGGCATCACCCGAGCTATAGCCCGGTTTAGGGATAGCATTTATCTGGATAGAGTTAAACAGGTTATAACGTGACGCGGTTTCAGAACCATACACGCGGGTTAGTTTAACCAGGGTGTTAATTGGCACGGTTTCGCCTGCTTTATTTTTTACAAACACGCGGTCAATAGTTTTCGGATCGGTACGGTCGGCAATATCAGCCTGTACCACCACACGGTAATATTTACCAAAGCGGTTAAAGTCCGAAGCCTGTGCGGTACCAAAATAAGCCTGCATAGTTGATAGGATGTCCTTTACATTTACACCTAACTGGTTAGCCTTCTCGTCGTCAATTTCTAATTGTAATTGAGGGTAGTCGGCTTTGTATGATGTAAAGGCATAAGCAACTGCCGGTTTCTGCATTAGCTTGGCAATAAAGTTATTGGCAATGCCGCTAAACTTATCCAGTTTACCATTAGTCCTGTCCTGTAGCATCACATCCAGCGCTTCCACGTTACTAAATCCCGGAACGGTTGGGAAGCTGAATACGAAGAATGTACCACCTGGTACGGCACCTAATTTTCCCCTTACTATGTTTTGGATCTCATCGATATTTTTAACCTTGCCGCGTTCGTCAGTAGGTTTTAACAACAGGAAGATAACCCCCGCAGATGGACTGCTTGACTGTGTTAAGAAGTTGAAACCTGATAACGCGGTAACGAATCTTGCTGATGGTAAAGTTTTCAACTGATCTTCGGCTTGTTTGAAGATCTTGTTAGTACCGCTTAACGAAGTACCCGATGGCGTTGAAACCGCTATGGCCACAAAGCCCTGATCTTCTGTAGGGATAAAGCCTGTTTTGGTCCTGTTCACCATAAACACGGTAACAACAATTAAAACTGCAAGGCCGGCCATGCTTACCCATTTGTTTTTGATAAGCACTTTTATACCGCCAACATACCTGTTAGTGATATAGTTAAAGCTGCCGTTAAAACCTGCATAAAACTTATCTACAAAGCCTTGTTTAGGAGCAGGCTGGCCATCAGCAGTATGCTTGTTCTTTAAGAACAATGCAGCCAGTGCCGGACTTAATGTTAGGGCGTTAACAGCTGATATAATGATGGCTATAGCCATGGTCAATGCAAACTGCTTGTAAAATATACCCGTAGAACCCGACATGAAACTTACCGGTAGGAACACAGCAGCCATAACCAGGGTAATAGATATAATAGCACCGGTTATCTCATGCATTGCTTCGGTTGTTGCTTTTTTAGGGCTGAGGCTTGGGTCGTGCTCCATTTTGGCATGCACCGCTTCGACCACCACAATAGCATCATCCACTACAATACCAATGGCCAGCACTAACGCAAACAAGGTTAGCAGGTTGATGGAGAAGCCAAAGACGCTCATGAAAAAGAACGTACCAATAATAGCCACCGGAACCGCTATAGCCGGGATAAGAGTAGACCTAAAATCCTGAAGGAATATAAACACTACGATAAATACCAGCACGAATGCCTCTATCAGCGTATGCTGAACCTGGGTTATAGATTCATCCAAATCTGTTTTGGTACGATAGAACTGGTTATATTTAATGCCTACAGGGAAATCTTTAGCCGCTTTTACCATCAGCTTATCAATAGCTATTTGAATCTCGTTAGCATTTGATCCTGATAGCTGTATGATACCGATAATAACACCATCCTTGCCGTTAAGGTTACTGTAGCTGTTATAAGAATAAGCACCCAATTCAACACGTGCTACATCTTTTAAATGCAGTACAGAACCATCGGCATTAGCACGAATGGCAATATTCTGATATTCCTCAGGTTTGGTAAGCTTACCTTTATATTTAATTACGTATTCAAATGATTGATCGCTACGTTCGCCGAAACGGCCCGGAGCTGCTTCAATGTTTTTATCCTGTATGGCAGCCATTACTTCAGCAGGCGTAACTTTGTAAGTTGCCATTTGTGTAGGGTTTAGCCAAACACGCATTGAGTAATCTTTAACCCCACCAAATATACTGGCCGAGCCCACACCCGGGATACGTTTTATCTCGGGCACAATGTTGATTTGCGCGTAGTTGGCCACAAATGTCTGATCGTATTTTTTAGGATCGTCTGTATAAATGGCCATGGCACCAATAAAGCTGTTTTGCTGTTTGGTGGTAGTAATACCGTATTGCACAACCTCGGCAGGTAACTGGCTTGTAGCTTGCGAAACGCGGTTTTGCACATTCACCGCTGCCTGATCGGGGTCGGTACCTTGCTTAAAGTAAACAGTAATACCTAATGTACCATCGTTACTGGCTGTAGAGGTCATGTAGGTCATGTTCTCTACACCATTAATTGCTTCTTCTAAAGAAGGTGTTACCGAACGTAAAATAGTTTCGGCATTGGCGCCCGGATAAACAGCAGATACCAATACAGCCGGCGGGGCAATATTAGGGAAACGCTCTAAGGGCAGTTTGGTTAAGCCAAGTATACCTACTATCACCAATAAGATGGAGATAACAGTTGATAGTACCGGCCTGTCTATGAATTTCTTAAACATGACTTTTGTGTTTAGAGAAGCAAGATGTAAGGAACCAGGAGGCAAGACACCCTATTGGTATCTTCCTAAATTCCCTACGTCTTGTTTCTTGTTTCTTGATTCGTGAGTTCTTGTGTCGTTTTGAGTTATTAGTTTTTAGCTACAACAGCCGCTTTATCAACAGATTTTTGCGGGGCTATAACCATACCTTCCTGTAATTTGTCGATGCCACTAAGCACTATCTGGTCGCCGGCTTTAACGCCATCTTTAACCAGGTAATTTTCGCCGCTTGTACCTATAATGGTAATAGGCGATTTTTTCACTTTGTTGCTATCCGCTAAAGCGTACACGAATACCTTATCCTGCATGTCGATAGTAGCCGATTGAGGGATGATCAAGGCATTGGTATGTTGCAGGCTCAGGCGAACTTTACCTGTATTGCCTGAGCGTAATAAGCCCTGCGGATTAGAAAAAGTAGCCCTTACAGTGATAGCGCCGGTAGTTTTATCAAACTGGCCATCAATTACATCTATTTTACCTTGTTTAGCATACTCGCTGCCGTCAGCTAATAATAGTGATACTGCTGGTAGGTGTTTAAGCTTGTCTTTAAGTGTAGCACCTTCGTATTGGTCTTTAAAGCCTACAAAGTCTTTTTCACCAAGGGAGAAGTAAACATGCACATCGTGCACATCAGATAATTGTGTTAAAGCTTCAACATCCTGCGGAGAAACCAGGCTACCTTGTTTTTTTAACAGGCGGCCAATGTAACCGCTAACAGGGGCTTTTATTAAGGTGTAACCTAAATTGATTTGCGCTGTAGCAACATTTGCTTTTGCCGATTCGATATTGGCTTTGGCAACCTGGTAGGTAGCTTTAGCTGTTTTTAACTGGTAGTCTGATACTACTTTGTTAGCTACAAGCGGGGTTAATTTGTCAACCTCAATCTGGGCGTTACCTTGTGCTGCTTCGGCCGCGTGTAAACTTGCTAAAGCGTTGTTTAATGCCGCGCGATATGGCTGCTCGTTTATTTTAAATATTGGCTGGCCTGCATTTACAAATGCGCCTTCGTCTACAAATACTTTATCTAATGAACCGCTAACTTGTGGGCGAACCTCAACGTTTACGGTACCTTCTATAGATGCAGGATATTCCTGGTAAGTTGTTTGATTACCAGATACTACTGCCGCTACCGGTAATGACGGTGGAGGTGGAGCTTGTGCCGTTTGCGGCTTTGGAGAACAACTGAATAATGAAACGGCGATTATCGCTATTAAGATAATTTTCATGATGATTAATTTTGATGGTGAGTTGATAGGTGTTAGAGCAGCCCGCAAGCTGTCGATATATATTGTGTCGGTTGTTTTTGTTGTATTGTACATTGTTATGCTATTGTTCTATTCGATAGATATATGTTTCGTTTTTACTGCGGATATCACCGTAGCTAACGACGATATAAAAATGACATTAACCTTGTTAGATTATTTAACACTGTTAAATATCGGGGGAGAAGAGTGATTATAGTTTTCATAAGCGTGAGTTTTAATAGTTGAACTTTAATTTACCCTTATTAATAATTTAACAAGGTTAAACTTTTAATTAAGGGG
Source organism: Mucilaginibacter sp. (assembly GCF_028288105.1). Lineage (GTDB taxonomy): Bacteria > Bacteroidota > Bacteroidia > Sphingobacteriales > Sphingobacteriaceae > Mucilaginibacter. The sequence continues at coordinate 13,375 of NZ_JAQBOI010000021.1, forward strand.
TGATAGATCTAATAATGCCTGTAATGGCATCCCTTAATACTTGCCTGTTTATAGCATCAGAATCACCGCGATTTAAAAGATTGATAGACACTAACCCGTGTACTACCGACCAAAAAGTATAATATTTTGTACAAATCACATCCGAATTAAGATCCTCAATTTTCATTAATTCACTAATCGACGTGCTGAAATGTTCCCAGGGCAGTTCAGCCTCGGCCAAATTATTTACCATTTCGCAGCTACAGTTGGTTGTTATACCAAACATTACCTGGTATAATTCTTTATTTGCAAAAGCGAAGTTCCAATAAGCAAGCCACATAGCTTCCAGCTGGTCTGCTGGCGATGTATATTTATCTTTTGCTTCCTGCAGATCTTTTGATAGTAATAAAAAACCTTTACGGGTAAGTTCCAGTAATATCGCTTCCTTATTGGCAAAGTATTCGTAAATAATAGGGGCGGTGTATTCTATTACATCGGCTATTTTACGCATACTTAAGGCCTGCCATCCATCTTCCTTAACAATTTGCAAAGCGGCACTCAGAATGTTACTCCTGGTTTCCTCTTTCAATCGTTGTATCCTATCCTTGCTGGCCATTTTATTTAGTCCTATTAGATTATTTAACAGTGTTAAGCAAATGTACAACGGTAAATTAAAAACCGTTTCATTCTATTGTCATTTACTTAGTAAAACTTAAATTATTTTATGATTTTTCTTCGATGCAGTTATTTTCTTCATGAAACTTTACAAGTTTCAGCATAACTTCTATAGCAATTTCGTAATTTTTGGTGCCTGCTACCTTTTTGTACTGGGTTTCAAGATCCATTACCTGGCTTTTTAAGTTATGATAAAAAGCTTCACCCTCGGGTGTAAAGTGCAGCATTACTACACGGGCATCATCGGGGCTTTTTTCACTTTTTACCATGTTAATGGCTTCCAGTTCTTTTATCATTTTACTGGTTGCCTGTTTGGTAACGTTCATTTTAGCTGCCAGTTCGTTATTTGATATACCGGTTTTGCCAATACTCATAAACAGGGGCAGATGGGCGCTATTAAACCCCGGCTGATCGATACGGCAAAGCTTTTTACCCATCCACTCGTCCAAAAGGCGCTTAAGCAGGTATATCAGCTTTGGGGCAACCTTTTTGCTTTCTTCAGTCATTACACAAGGGTTTTCCATGATAGTATCTATAACAATTAAATGTCAACCTGGTTTACGAATATAAGTTAAAAATCGAACTTTACGAAGAACCTTATTCCCCACTCCGGGGCACCGGGATGGTCAAGGTAAGTGAAACGTTTAACCAGGTCTACACGCAATAATTTGAATATGTTACCAACGCCCACGCTGCCTTCCATATAGGGTGTGCTGCCCAAAGCATAGGTGCCTGCACCACTACCCGGGAAACGTAACAATGATGGGTCATTAGCGGGATTGTTCTCGCTGCGTACACCGCCCCATAAACTCTTAAAGTCGATGATCTCGCGTAGTTTTAGTTTCTTTAATAACGGTATGCGGTTAAACAAAAACCCGTTAAAGTTATGGTCAATAGCTATGCTGGCGTAATGGTCACTCACAAACTCCTGGAAGTTCATTAAGTTATATGACTGCAACTGGAAGGCATAGGTCTGGTTGGCGTGGTGTATATCCAATAAAGGGAAAGGCACTTTGCCAAACAGGTAACCACCTTCGGTGCTTACATCTGTAAAGCCCAGCTGCGACAGGTAAAAGCGTTTGCTGATATTACCTATCACATTTTGATAATTATACTCGCCGCCTAACAAACCTTTTACACCCTGTGTATAGTTAAGGGTAAAAACAGGATACTTATCAGGTATTGGGGTACGGTATAATTTACCCTGGTAAAATTTTTCGTGTGGTGCCCAGCGTAACTGTGCAGAAAGCTCGGTAGTTTGAATAAGATCGATATTATTCAATGTGCCGTTTGGCAACAAGTTTTGGTATAAAAGCGAACCTGCAGGGGTTTGGTTCCATTTTTTGAAACCTAACGAGTACGACAGGTGGTTGGTAAACTCGTGCACATAATCTAACCGGAAGATATCATTGTATAACCAGATATCGTTTGCACCACGTTTGAACGATAACAGGAAGTTACTTTCCTGAACAAATTGCAACTCCTGGCCCGGTATTTTTGTATCGTGCTGGAAACTTGCCCTTATATAGTTTTGCGGGAACGAGTAGATAGATTTGTTATTAAGCGAGTAGGTACTGCTTAAAAAGTATTTAAATTTTCCGTCGCGGGTACCATAAGCACCGTAAGTTTCAAAGTAATAACGCTTGCTTAGCATTGGCGTACTACGGCCACCCACACGTACACGGAAACCTTCTACAGGGTTAAAGCTATAGAAAGTGTTGGCAGGGCCAACTTCAAATGTGCCAAAGTTTTTGTAACCGGCCAGTACCAGTGTGGCAATGTCCATGGTTTTTTTGAACGATGGTATAGTTTGCAGGCTATCAATGTTTTTATAAATGCTTGCAGATGCCGCGTCTAAAGTATCAGGGCGGGTCATTTGCCAGTAGGTGTCATCTTTATCTTCAGCATTTAATGCTATAACCTGCGCCGGGCCTTTATAAGTTTCTTCGGTACGGGCGGTGTTTATTACAAAGTTGTTAATGGTAACCAAACGCTCGCCATATATACCGCCGCCTTTATTTTTGTTGATACCAAACTCTATCTTCAGGTCGCTTTGGCTTAGGTGGTAACGGCCATCATTATTCTTTTCGAATGATAGGTCGGCCTGCATCTGGCGCACAAAGTTTAAGTTGATGTTTTTGTTAACGGTTAGCAACGCGTTCTGAACGGCGTAATTGCCATCCATGGTGATATATATTTTACCCTCGAATAAAAGGTTATTGGTATTACGTGGGGTAAAGCTCAGCTCAATTAAGTTTGGCTGAACGTCTTTAAGTGTATCGGTAATAAAGAATTTGTAAAAATCGGGCGAGCTGTTTGCAATAGGGCTCAACAACTGGTTACTTAATAACGATACGTTGTTATCATAGATATTAATATCCTGATACATACGGTTAAAGTAAGCGGTAAGGCCCTGGTTGTCAACAAAATTCTCGTCGTATTTTACTTGTTTGTTGGCAGTGATGATTTGTTTTTTAGCATAAGGCGCCTTGCGGAAGTAATTATCAGATGTTTTTTCTTCCTGGTACATTGGCAGTAAGGTTTTACCACCTATGGCAGTTGAATCCTGCTCACGGAACAAGAACTGATAATTTTTAAATATGCGTTTGTTGCGGAATTTATCACTCAGGTTACTTAACGAGAAATTCATGCGTTCGTACTGTTTGTACTCGGCATAGTTGTAATTTTCAACCTGGTTTTGCGCTTTGTGGGCAATTACCTGGCGTATAAGCTCGACAGCGGGGTTATTTTTATTACTGTATTTTTTCTTTTTGGCAGATTTTACTACAACCTCGTTTAACGAGTGATTGTCTTCTGTTAAGGCAATGTTTATAGTTTGATCCTGGCCCGGTGTAATACTGCGTACAGCGGTTTTGTAACCTACAAAAGATACTTTTATTTGGTTAATGGCATTATCGGTAGTTGATAAAGTGTAGCGGCCCTGGCCGTTAGTGCCTATGCCTTGCGTTGTGCCGGTAAAGGCCACCGTTACATATGACATTGGCTGTTTTGTTTTAGCATCGGTAACAACACCGCGTACAACAGTTTGTGCATGCAGGCTTGTGAACGATGAAAGCAAAACAAGTATCAGTATGATACTTTTATTAAAAATAGGGGTGAGTAAACGTTTCATTATATGCTGTGAATTTAGATAGAGGCGTGGTTAGTATTTTGTTGTTTTGCAGCGGGTTTAACCGCCAGTTGGCGAAGCGCTTTAACAGTTGATGTTGCATAACTGCGAACAGTCAGCGTTAAAAACTCCATGTTAATATCAGCACCTAAAAAATTTTGCTTAAAACCTTCTCCCAAAACATTGATAATGTACTCGCCGGCAGACATGGTATGCTTGTTCCGCTTGCCTGCAGTTGATGTAGAATTTGTGTTTTGTGAAACAGACGTATGATCAGTGTTTCTCTTAAAAAGAGAGCTGATATTTGGCTGAGGTAGAGATAACGTTTTCATTGTGGTGATAAATAACACTGCAAATGTAAACCAAGTTGACTAATATAGTCAACTAAATTTACTACTTTAACGATATTTAACTTTTTGATGACAAAAGTCAGCCCGATGGATATTTATATGACAATTGTTGCCGTTTCAACCTAAATTATAGGTAAATAGGGTAGCGTAACATATAGTGTATTAAATACACCAAAATGCCATATAAATGATAAGTAATAGGGTCTAATTAGAAATTATATTCTGAAGTTTAACGATATGTAAGGGTACCAGCCTTCTTCTGAATGGCCGGCTAAAATTTGTAAAATTGTTAAACTGGCTGGCGAGAAGTAAAGGCCCCCGCCCACACCCGTGTGCCATTTGTTAGATTTTTCTTCATCGGCCCAAACCCTGCCGGCATCATAAAAGCCACTTAAGCCTAACTGGCCCGGTATAATATAACTGGCAATATTAAATAGTTTAACCCGGCCTTGCAGGTTATTAAATACCATGTGTTTGCCCGCAAAACGATACTGCAGGTAGCCTAATAAATTTCCCTGTCCGCCCAAAAACATCGATTGGTAAAATGCAGGTTTGCCTAAGCTTACCCCGCCACCAATACGATCTGATAATACCACCGAACCATTGCTGGTAAGCTTCTGATAAAAGGTAAATTCGGGCCTTATTTGTATATAATCTTTTGAGTAGTTATTTAATCCTCTATATCCCTCTAAACTGATGTTGATATAATAGCCTCCGGTTGGTAAAATGCCACCAATGCGATTGTTGCTGTTAAAGTTTACAGCCAGGCCTAAATGCGCTTTACTCTGGTTTACAGTTAAGCTATCATACGAGCCAATAAGTGAACTATTATTAATAAGTCTGCCAATATTATCGCCTATATCCATACGGTAGTACTGGAACGATGGGCCCACACTGATGGTGCTGTTAGTGCCTGTATGCCAGCGCAGGGCAGGGTCAACCTCGTAGGTGTCAAAGCGGGTACGATAAAATCTGCGGTAATTGGGTTGCTGCTTATTTAAGATTGTGCCGTTGCCCAGCCCGAAAAAGTTTACTGTATTATCTGGTGCACGTGCAACTACCTGCATGGTAAAATCTGCCTTGCCTATAGCCTGGATCCACTCGCCGTTGTATTTAATGCGGAAAGCATCGGTGGCAAAGGCGTGGGTAAGCAGTAATTGCTGCGAACTGGTGTAAGGTAGCTTGCGGAAACCATCGTTTTTTGTGTATTTAAACCCCAAGCTAAGTAAAAAACCATCATCGGCATTAATAGCTGCTGTTGCCAGGGGCATCCAAATATTGTAGGGGTTAGTTTGAACAAAACGGGTGTTCATGGTATCGGCAGAAAGGTGCTTGCTCAGCCTGTCGCTCAGGCCTTCAAACTTCGCTGATGGGGTATCGTATACTTTTACCTTATTTGCCGACTGCACTACATTATAAACCTTATTACCTTCCGAGCCTCCTATCAGCCTCAGTTTTATGGGCGAGGTAGTATTATTAATGCTGATGTTATCATCCCCGCCGGATGTATACAGCCTTATTTCTTTAGTAAACTCGGGGCTATAGGTTATAGACAGGGTGCTATCTTTCATCTCACCCTCTTTAGTTATCTTATTTACCAAAACATGTAAGCCGCCATCAGGTGTGCTGGTTATCGTAACTTTCTCATTCTTATTACTTAAACGGATATCTGCATAGCGGTAAATTAAGCGGTAATACTCATCCATTGCTTTGGGGATGGCCGCTCTGCGGGCTTTTAATTTAGCCAACAATACATCGTGCCCCATTTTATAGGTATCGCCCGGCAGGTGGCGTAAACCGGCCTCCAGTACAGCATCAGTTTCGGCGGCTACAAACTCGTTTACTACACGCATCCATTGCTCATGCGGCATTTGCGCATTTGGATAGGGGTTTAGAAAACGGCTTTTATATATACCATACTTAAAGTTTGGCTTAGCCGTAAAATCGCCCAACAACGGGTTTATATAAGGTAATGCGGCAATATCAGGAAACAGCCCTTCCTCCAGGTGAAACACCTGGTCGCGGTCGCGGGGTACGCCAATATAAATTTTTTCTTTACCCTTTTTTGTTTCGGCCCAGCGCCATTGATCTTCGTGGCGGTCCCAGTCGCCAATAAGTAAGTCGAGCATCCGGGCGCGTAGAAAACCCTCGCCGTCAAAGCTGTTATCGTTGCTTTTAACCAGGTTATCTAACATTTTAATGGTGTTATCAGATTCGCCAATGGGTTCGCGTTCTTCCAGCAGGCAAACGGTGCCGGCAAATACTTTTCTGTACTCGCCAAGTGCATTATCATCAGCAATTACACCAATAACAGGGTTGGCGTGGGGCACACGTGCGGCTGTAGCCAACGGCGGTACTATTAAAGCCGAATAGGGGTGCTGCCCGCTCAAAGCATCTTCGATCCAATCTACCGCAAAAGTTCCCTGCAGGTTTTCTGGCAAAAGTTTATCGGGCGTTTTCTCCACGCTGCGAATCACCCATTCCTTGCCGCTTTTATCTTTTAACCTTAATGATTTTGATTGTAAACCGCCGCCTTCTTTTTCGGGGGTTAAGCCACCGTAAATTTCAGATATGCGAATAACGGGCACCTTTACAGGGGTAGCCCACTCTTTACGATAGTTTTTACCAAAAAACCAGCGATGCATACCACTAACTTTATCATAGCTGGGGTGCACCTTTACAACCATGCTATCACGAAAAACAGGTTGAGGTGCAGGCGTTTGTTGTGCGTATGCCCATGATACCGCCACCGGCAGCATTATGGATGTGATAAGTAGTTTTTTGATCATGGCAGTTCGGTTGATTGTAAGGTAAGGGGTATGCCGTGCTAATGTTATTATTATCAATCAATTAATTGATATTTTTAATAACGATATCGTAAAGTTATGAAATATTGATATGTTATTACACCAATAATTACCGTGATTTAGCGTATTTAAATAGCAAAACATTGCCATTTGTTATTTTATCACCCTCGTTTGAGATATATAAATTGCCTTGCCTGTCGAAAGCTATGCCTTCAGGCTGTAAAAACAGTTTGGGGCTGATAGGGTAGGCTTGCAATACATTCCAGCGTTCATCAAGCACTACGATCATTTTATTTACCGACGAAAGTACATACCATTGCTTTGTAAGCGGGTTTTTTGCTAACGCGGATGGATGGAACTTCATTTTTGCCTTGCCAATTAACGC
>NZ_JAQBOI010000035.1 GCF_028288105.1 Mucilaginibacter sp.
CTATGAAACTGGCCCGCCCATCGGGTGGTTACTTTATTGACAAGGCTTTACCCGCGGGCTTAAATTTTGATATCAGCACGGGTACAATCAGCGGCACGCCAACAGTGGCAAGCCCTGCTACTAACTACACTATTATTGCTTATAACGCTACAGACAGCATTAGCACACATGTAACTCTTGGTGCAGAAGCAAACAACAACCTAACCGACCTGATTACCGATGCGGGTACATTAACGCCAATATTTGATGCTGATAGCACCAGTTATAAAATTTCTGTCGATAATGGCACGCTATCGGCTAACATAACTGCAACATTAAGCGAGCCAAGTAATAGCCTTACTATAAATGGCACTGCAGCAACTTCAGGTGTACCTACTAATGTGGCACTAAACGTAGGTGATAATAATATACCGGTGGTGATAACATCGCCATTAGATAACTCAACAAAAACCTACACGGTAAAAATTCATCGTATCTCTAACGATTACAAATTATCCAACCTTACAAGCAGCACGGGCACGCTTAGCTCATCGTTTGATGCCGATGTAATCGATTATACTGTCGATCTGCCTTATGGCACAAGCTCGGCAAAATTAACACCAACGGGTAATGCGCTTGCGGTTATTAAAGTTGATAATGTCATCACTGCTACAGGTACTGCCTCACAAAGCTTAAGCCTAAATACAGGCGATAATAACATTAATGTTGATGTAATTGCCGAAGATGGTACATCAACCCGCACCTATACAGTTAATCTGCGTGTTGCGGGGCCATCATCTGTTTCGTTAAGTGGGATTACATTAAGCGCAGGTACATTAAACCCTGCCTTTGATGCCGGCAACACAAATTACCAGGTATCGGTTCCGGTTGGTACATCAACCATTACCGTTCAGCCGGTAGTTACAGATGCACTATCTGTTGCTACCGTAAATAGGTCGGCTTTAGATGCCATCACTCATTCGGTGAATGTGCAGTTAAACGATGGTATAAATGTTGTCACTGTTAGTGTTTTAGCTAATGATGGCACAACAACAAAGTCATACACCATTACGGTTAACAAGCTTATTCCGGCGCCAACAAATGCGCCTATAGCAGCACAAGTTTACAATACAGGTACTGCTATAACCCCGTTAAGTATCGGGTTTGGTAATGTGGGTGCACCGGGGTACTTTGCCCTGGGCGATACACTAAGCTACACAATACCAACACCAACAGGTATCGCTATTAATAAAGCGGGCGATTTATTTGTAGCCGATGTTACGGCCGGTTCTGTATATAAACTACCTGTGGGTGGCGGGGCGCCTGTTGCTATCCTTACCGGGCTAAATATTCCGCTTGGCGTAGCAACAGATGCAGACGGTAACGTATATGCAACCTCGTTAGGTAGTAATAGCATCCAAAAGGTTACACCGGATGGTAGTATTACAACAATAGGTAGTGGCTTATCATTCCCTACAGGATTGACAGTAGATGCGCTGGGGAATGTTTATGTCAACGAAACTATAAACCACACAGTTAAAAAGGTAACACCCGGTGGTGTTACAACAACTATAACAACTGCCTTAACTTACCCTTATGGCATAAGTGTTGATGTGGCCGGTAATATTTACGTAGCCGATAATGAAGCAGGAAGTGTTGTGAAATTTGGGCCAAATGGCGAGGCAAGGACCGACCTTATAACCGGTCTTGTTAACCCAACCGACGTAAAATTAGATGCCGAAGGTAATATTTATGTAAACCAGGGAGGTAGCAATACGCTTACCAAATTCGATAAGAATGGCGCTAATCCAGTTGTTATTTCTGCCGATTACATAGGACTGTTTGGCCTGGCTATAGGCAGCGATGGAAAACTTTACACTACCGATAACGGAAAACAAAGGGTAAACAAACTAACCCCATCCGGCGGTTACTATCTAAGCGATCCTTTACCGGATGGTTTGGTATTTAATGCTGCAACAGGTATTATCAGCGGTACGCCAACAACTGCAACTGCAACTAAAGATTATACCATAACTGCCTACAACAGTGGCGGCAGTACTTCATCGGTTGTAAACATAAGTGTATTAACTAATGCTAATTTGGCTAACCTTACCTTAAGTACAGGAACGTTAAGCCCGGTATTTGATAGTAGTACAATTAATTATACTGCTACTGCAAATACCCCAACAATAAGGCTTACCCCAACTACGGCCGATAATGCAGCCACCATAAAAGTAAACGGCATACTGGTTGCAAATGGAGAGGCATCAGATCCAATAGCGCTTAATACAGGAGCTAACAGTGTAACAATAACCGTAACGGCGCGAGACGGCTTAACTACCAAAACCTACACTGTAAAAGTTGGGAAAGGATCAAACAATGCCGGCTTAGCCATACTCAGCGTAAGTCCATCAAAACTGGTGCTTACATCGAATACACCAGAACTTGTGGAGTACAGCACAATAACAAACCTTAGCGCAGCCAGCATGGTATTAACCCCAACGCTAAAAGATGCCAATGCGACGCTTACCATAAATGGTGTGCCTGCGATAAGCGGAGTAGTTTCGGCCCCGGTGGCGCTGAACCCAACAGGCGTAACCATCATTAGTATTGTAGTAACAGCCCAGGATGGTGTAACCACCCGCACCTACAACGTGGCGGTTAACAAAGGACCGTCAAGCGATGCATCGCTGGTAACATTGAGCGGAGAACCGAAATCAAAACTCGTAGTTGTATCCAACACCGTACAACTTGTGGAGTACAGTACCACAACGGCGCTTAGCACAACCAGCATGGTATTTACCCCAACATTAAAAGATGCCAATGCAACACTCACCATAAACGGCACATCTGCAACAAACGGAGTGGCTTCGTCGCCGGTGGCACTTAACCCAACAGGGGTAACCAATGTGATTATTGTAGTAACAGCAGAAGACGGTGTAACAACTCGTACCTATAATATAGCAATTAACAAAGGGCCGTCAGCCGATGCTTCGCTGGCAACACTGAGCATAGATCCCAAATCAAAATTGGCGGTAGCTTCCAGTACATCGCAGCTGATACAGTACACTACTTTGGTAGGGGCAACCATAACCAGCGTAACGCTGACCCCAACGCTTAAAGAAGAACATGCCACCATGACCATCAACGGTACGCCTGCAATAAGCGGCGCGGCTTCGGCACCTATATCGTTAAGCATAGGAACCACCACTACGGTAAATATTGTGGTAACAGCTGAGGATGGTATCACAACAAAAACCTACAGTGTGGCCATAACCAAAGCGCCGTCAAGCGATGCAACGCTGGCAATATTAAGTGTAGATCCAAAATCAAAACTGGTGGTTGCATCAAGTACAACAGAACTTGTAGCGTACACCACCACGGTGGAAGCAGCAACAGCAAGTATAACGCTGACCCCAACGCTTAAACAAGCAAATGCTACTATGACCATCAACGGTTCGCCGGCAGTAAGCGGTGTGGTTTCCTCTCCGGTCGCCCTCAGTACAGGTACTAATACGATCACCATTGTGGTAACAGCACAGGATGGTACAACCAGCCGCACTTACACGGTAACTGTGACCAGGCTGTCAAATAATCTGGTAGTAGATAAAGCCGGTGCAGGGCTGTTATTTGCTAATAAAGTCTCTAAAGCTATTGCACCAACAACTGATGACGGGGTTGTAGTGCACCAGGGCGTATCACCAAACGGCGACGGTTCAAACGATTTCCTGTCTATTGAAGGTATAGCGGCTTATCCAAATAATAGGGTATCTATTATGAATACCAATGGCACACTGGTATTCGAGGCCAGAGATTATGGTAAGGATGGCTCAAGCTTGTTTAACGGGCATTCCAATAAAACCGGGGCGATGTTAAAAGCGGGTACTTATTTTTACCAGATAGAATACAAGGTAGGTAAAGAGAACAAACGTAAAACAGGCTATATCGTTCTTAAGTATTAAACGAATAGTAAATAAACAAGAAAGCCTCTCAGATACACTGAAAGGCTTTCTTGTTTATTTCTTAGTCTTAATTTCGATGAGCAATTCATCTATCATGTCTGTTGATAAAATATCTGCATTTAGCTCCATTAGTTTTTGCCAACCGGCTGGGTTATCAGGCGCGGCCCAAAAACGTATCTTTTTCCCTGATTGATGAACAGCATTAATTACAGATTTAAGCACCTTTTCGTCCTGCTCTGGTAAAGCGCCCTTGCCATTCCATTTAGAATAATTTGCAAAGTTAAGGCTTACCTGTGCAACACGCTTCCATTGCTCGGGGTTATGGGGTAATTGCAGGTCGTCATCAAAAGAAATGTAAGAAGGATAGTTTTTGTATTCGGATGGTGGCGGACGGTTCCCGGTTATAATAATGGTAAGCGGGGATTTAGATCCATTCGTTTTAATAAAAGCCTTTAACGGTTCCAACTCCTTGAGTAGTTTAGTTAGTATAGGGGCATAATTTTCTTTCAGATCTAGCACAAGATTTACTGGCCTTGGCTGGGCGCGCATCACTTTTTGGATAGGGTCCAGATACATTTTTTTAAGCGTTATAAACTGCTTTGCCCCGGATGTATCATGCGCGACTACCAATTTTCCATTACGCAAGAAAACGTCTGCCTCAATGGCACCAACACCAGCATCAAAAGCATGATAAAATGCATTGGGCCGCGAATAATCGTTATGCGAATGGATACTTGCGGCAGTGTATTTTTCCTGGGCATAAACAGGACTTAAAAACAGAAAGATAAGTGTAAGTACAGGGAGCGATTTTAACATAGATATGGATGTTATGGGCAATGCCCTCTTATTTTTATCGCACAAAGTAGAAAATTTATATTATGTACATGTTAAGCTGTTATAAAAAGAGTGGTTGTTATGGTTGAAAATGCTTTGACGAGATCTGTTAATTAAATATTACAGCAGGATGATACGATATTAATACCAATCGGTATATTTGCACCATGAATAAGCTGACATCAAAAACAGAACGTACAAAAGCATTCATTATAGAAAGCACAGCGGAGATATTTAACAAGAAAGGTTACGCAGGTACCTCATTGTCTGATCTTACAGCAGCTACAGGGCTTACTAAAGGCAGCATCTATGGGAATTTCGAGAACAAAGAAGAAGTTGCCCTGGCTGTTTTTGATTATAATTATTCACGTGTATCAAAAAGAGTACTCGATTTGATGGATAAAGCTGAAACCTTTCATGATAAATTGATGGTTTATGCTAAAGTTTATAAGAATATTAGCAGGGCCCCGTTAAACCATGGAGGTTGCCCCATTGTAAATACCGCCATTGAGGCCGATGATACTAATAACCTTTTAAAAGACAGGGCAGCAAAAGCGCTGCTTAAATGGGAAAAGAACCTTACACGTTTAATTGAGCAGGGCATTAACGCCGGCGAATTTAAAGCAGATATTAACATAAGGCAAACTGCTTTATCAATAATTGCCCTTATAGAGGGTGGCGTAATGATATCCCGAACTACCAATGATCCCAGCAGTATGGAAGCCGTTGTAAGTACGGTTGAAATGCTTATTGATCAAATAAAAAAGTAATTTTTTTTGTCTAATTATATACCAATTGGTATATAATTAGACAATTGCAAATCCAATAATTTAACAAAACATAATAATCACACATTTTAAAATATACCGATTGGTATAAAATATATGAGCCCTTTAAAAAGACAAATACTGCTGATAACTGTAATAGCCGCTGCTATTATGGAATTAATAGATACCTCTATAGTAAATGTAGCGCTAAACTATATGAGCGGTAACCTTGGCGCAACCTTAGAAGATACTTCATGGGTGATCACGTCTTACGCTATAGCCAATGTAATTATCATACCCATGACCAGCTTTTTAGCTTCCAACCTGGGTAGGCGCAATTACTATATAGGCTCTATTATATTATTTACAATCTGTTCTTTTTTATGTGGTAACGCAACCGGCATATGGGAGCTGGTGGCATTCAGGTTTTTGCAGGGCCTCGGTGGTGGAGCCCTGCTTTCTGTATCGGCAACAGTAGTGTATGAGCTATTCCCTAAAGAAAAACAAGCCACAGCAAGCGCGTTGTTTGGTATAGGGATATTTATTGGCCCCACAATTGGCCCTACCCTTGGGGGCTACATCACCGAAAATTATTCGTGGCCATGGATCTTTTATATCAACATTCCAATAGGTATAGCTGCAGTCGTATCCTGCCTGTTTTTACTGTACGAACCGGTAATTAAACAAAAGCTGCAAAAGATAGATTGGGTGGGCATTGGACTGTTGATCATTGGCATTGGCTCGCTGCAAACCGTATTAGAACGTGGCGAAACCGATGATTGGTTTGCTGCCGGTTACATTATATTCTTGTCGGTTACTGCCGTAATATCACTTACCGCGTTTATTATTTGGGAGCTAAGCATCCAAAATCCGGTAGTAAACCTGCGGATATTAAAATTCCGGTCGTTAAGTATTGCTGCTGTACTCACTTTTATAACAGGCATGGGCTTATATACTTCTATTTACCTTACGCCGGTTGTAGCCCAGCGTTTGTTAGGCTTTACACCCACACAATCGGGTTTGTTGCTTTTACCCGGATCAATAATAGCGGTGCTTGCACTTGTCATTACAGGTAAATTATTGCAAAAGGGCGTTTCACCGGCACTGATAGTCTTTCTGGGATTTTTATGTTTTATCTATTTCAACTGGTCAATGTCGCGTATAAACCTGGAAAGCTCATCGGCAGCAATAAGCCTTAACCTTATATTCAGGGCTATTGGTTTGGCTTTGTTAACCGTTCCGCTGGGCACTTTGGCAGTATCATCATTAGAAACAAAAGATATGCCGCAGGGCACGGCATTAAACAATATGATGCGCCAGTTGGGGGGCTCTTTCGGTATATCTATTATTAATACCTACGTAGCCCGCAGGGTGGCATCGCACCGTATGGACCTGATAACGCATATTACGCCCGATAACCCAATATTTATTGATAGGCTAAAAGCATACACACAGATGTTTCAGCAACATGGTATCACTGTGCTGGATGCCAAACAGAAAGCGATTCAACTGGTTGAAAAAGTGGTAGTTAAGCAATCATCTTTCTCCAGCTATTTAGATGCCTTCTTCCTTATCGGGTTGTTTTTTGCAGTAGTATTACCCTTATTGCTTTTTGTAGCCAAGCGCGATAAAACAAAAGCGGTTGTTATACCATCGTCAGATCATTAAGTTTAAGTGCCGGAAGCGTTATAATGCAGGATTAAGTATATTAGCCCAATATACCTTAACACATGATCTGTCAAAAACCATACGCCTGCTTAGTAACGATAGTATGCTTAATTGCATTCAGCAACGCATCGGCACAAACAAAAAATAATACCCTTTACACGGCCGGGCATGCCAGCGCATTTATAGGTGGTTTGTATGATGCTGTTTATCCTTATAGCAAAGTAAAACAACATGGCGATTTTGGTTTGGGTGCCCCCGATAAACTGGACGGCGAGGTACTGATATTAGATGGCAAAATTTACCAGACACAATCTACCGGGAAAACTTTTGAGGTGAAAGATTCGGAACTAACCCCCTTTGCCGTAGTGAACTTTTTTAAGGGCCAAAAAACGGAAAAAACCGCCCAGAAACTGACCAAAAACGCCCTTTTTACGTACCTGGATAGTCTGCTATCCAACAAGAATGGGATCTATGCCATAAAAATAACCGGGAGCTTTAATACCGTCAAAACCCGGGCGTTTCCACCGGTTAAAAAACCGTATTTGCCGCTGGCCGAAATGTTGTCATTACAACATTTTTTCACTTTCGAAAATGTTAAGGGTACCTTGGTTGGTTACCGCATCCCGGCATTTATGGATGGGCCAAATATTACCGGTTATCACTTTCATTTTTTAAGTGATGATAAAAAGGACGGGGGCCATATTATAGATTTGCTGACGAATGGCATAACAATTAAAATTGACCAGTTGGACAGCTTTATGGTAGATATCCCTCAAACCAAAGATTTTGACAATTTCGATTTCAGTAAAGACCGCCGCGAAGAAGTTAAGAAAGTAGAAAACGGTAAAAAGGATTAATCCCTTATACCAGCTTTTTTACCGCTTTAGCCAACAGATCGGTTGCCTGTTCCATCTCTTTAAAATTCATGGAGGCAAAACCAAGCCGGATATGACGGCTTTCGTAAGTTTTATCGTAGTAGTAATCTTTGCCTGCGCTTACGGCCAAACCCATTGCGGCGGCTTTTTCGGCCACCTCTTTTGGTTTAATGCCGTTTAGGTATTTCATCCAGATGGCAAAACCACCATCGGGGATCTTAAAGCTTACGTGTTCGCCTATTTGCTGGGTTAGCAGGTTACAAAACAGATCCCGGCGCTCGTGATAAAGTTTATTGGCTTTTTTAAGATGGCGGGTAATGTCGCCATTCTTAAGCAGGTTGGCCATCGCTTCTTCCAACAAATGCTCGCCCTGGCGGTCAATTATGCGGCGCAGGCGCGTGGCCTGTATAATTAAATTAGGCGGCGCTATCATAAACCCAATACGGATACCCGGCGCTATAGTTTTACAAAACGAACCTATATATATTACGCTGCCGTAATAGTCTGCACTAGCCAGAGGCAGTATGGGGCTGCTGGTGTAGTGGAAATCGTAATCATAATCATCCTCAATAATAGCGAAGCGGTATTTCATGGCCAGTTCCAGCAACCGCATACGCCGTTCCGAGCATAATGTTACTGTAGTAGGCTGGTGGTGATGCGGTATTACATAAAGTAGTTTAACCTTTTTCTTTTTGCAGATCTCTTCTACAGCATCAAGGTTAATGCCCTGCTCATCAACCGGCACCAATTCTAAATTTGCCCCGGTTTGTACAAATGCCTCATTGGCGCCGCAATAACCCGGATCGGCAGCAATAACGGTATCGTTTTTACCTAACAGTAATTGCGCCGCCAAATAAATGGCCATCTGCGCGCCTTTGGTGATCAGTATATGATCAGCTGTAACATGTAGGCCCCGGGTTTCGCCCAGGAAACGGGCAAGCTCGGCACGCAGGTTTTCAGAACCTTGCTCCGGGCCATACAGTAAATATTTTGATGTGAAATGATAATTGGCAAAACGGCGGTATTCACGCAGCATCAAGTCTACAGGGGCCAGGCGCGTATCGGGGAACCCTTCATTAAATGCAATGCTGTTCCCGGTAATTGGCGAAAACAGATTTATATGTGATAATTTGTTATCGCAAACTTCAAAAAAGGTTTTTTCGGGGTAGGCTATCTTTTGCGGACTATCGGCAATTGGCCTTGGCGCTACCTCGGGCAGGTTGGCGGCAATGAAGATCCCTTTCTGCGGATATACGTCAACCCAACTTTGTGCATACAGTTCATCATAAGCCGCAACCACGGTATTGCGATGTACCTTTAAACTTAGAGCAAGCGTACGGCTGCTGGGCAATGCCGATGCCGGCTTTAAAGTGCCCTGCCGTATATGGCAAATTATACCATTAGCTATTTGCAGGTATACCGGTACCTGCAATGTTTTGTCAATGTTAAGTAAACCTGCTACAAAATGCATACTGGACTATCTTGGTTGTTTTTTCTGGACTATAAAGGTAGGCCAATTGCTTCGTATTTTTATATCAGCAATAAAAAAATATGGATCAGGCAAAAATTCAACAGCTAACAGGAGTATATTTAAGAGCAGCCCTTGGCCTTGGCTATGTTTGGCTGGTTGCTGATAGATTAGGTTGGTTAGGCGCTTACGGGCAACCACATGTAAGCTGGGGCGATTGGGAGCACTTTATGGTACTTTCCCGCAACACTATGTCTTTTTTACCTGATGCATTGATAAGTCCGCTGGCTATATTGGCTACATTGGGCGAAGGCATTTTTGGCCTGATGTTATTATTTGGGTTATTTACACGCATAGCCGCTATTGGCAGCGGCGCACTTACATTGGCGTTCGCGTTATCTATGACCATATCAAGGGGGATAGATTCACCCATAGGTTATTCAGTTTTTACCGTAAGTGCCGCAAGTTTTTTGCTGGCTACTTTGCCCGGGTACAAATGGAGTATCGATTCGTTATTTACTAAACATCAACTATCATGACAAGCATTACACAAAAACCATCCTCATTATTGGTTATCATAGCTTTTGCTACAGTATATATTGTATGGGGTTCAACGTACTTCTTTATCCAGATGGCTATACAGGGCATCCCCGCCATGTTAATGGGGGCAATACGTTATACAATTGCAGGCCTGCTAATGCTGGGTTGGTGCGCGCTTAAGGGTGATAAGATTTGGGTAAAACGCGATGTAATAAATTCGGCCGTAAGCGGGTTGCTGATGCTGGCTATTGGTAACGGTATAGTAATATGGGTTGAACAGGCCCTGCCCAGCGCAATGGTAGCCATTATGATATCGGCAAATCCCATATGGTTTGTAGTGCTCGATAAAAGAAACTGGAGAGAAAACCTAACCAGCACAGCAACAATACTGGGCTTAATAATAGGTTTTGCGGGTGTGATATTATTATTTGGCGAGCAGGTAGCTAACGCTTTGGGCGGCACACATGACGATGCTAAAATATGGGGTGTAGGCTTATTGGTTATTGGCCCAATAGCATGGGCGGCGGGGTCATTGTATTCTAAATACAAAGGCAGCAGCAGCCCGGCCCGTGTAAACACCGCATGGCAAATGCTGATAGCGGGCATAGCCTTTTTACCGGCAAGCGCCCTGCATAACGAGTTTAAAGGGTTCGATATAACACAGGTGCCCCTACAATCATGGATGGCAGTTTTATACCTGATAATATTTGGTTCAATAGCTGCGTTCACCGCTTATGTATGGTTATTGCAGGTGCGCCCGGCTACACAGGTAAGCACACACTCGTACGTTAACCCGGTTATAGCGGTGTTATTAGGAGTGCTGTTTGCGCAGGAGCATATATCCTGGTTGCAAATAGGTGGATTGGTAATTATATTACTAAGCGTGCTTTTGATTAACCTTGCCAAGTACAGAAAAGATAGTAACGAAAAAAAGCAGGCTGAAACCAAGCCTGAGAATATAGAAGGATTAATGTGCGAGGCGGTATAAATAATAAATAACCTGCGATGTAGTTTACTCACCCCAACATTGCTACGCTGGTCGACCCTCTTTGCGAAGCAGAGAGGGTGAAGAGAACAGTTTTCATTGCCGTTGGCTTTAGCCAACGGATAGCGGGCAACATTCCTCCGGCTTTAGCCAAAACTGATAAAGCGGCATTTGGCTAAAGCCATTGAAGCGGTTGCTATTCCGTCCCTTGAAAGGGACGGCAATGAATTGGTTTGTCGGCGAGTTTACTCACCCCGATTATGTTACACTGGTCGACCCCCTCTCTGCTTCGCAAAGAGGGTGAAGAAGAAAATTGAAGCAAGACCCGGGTGAGTAAAACACGACCTGTAAAGATCAACCCAATATTATGCGAGGCGGTATAAAGAACGTTGTTTATACCAAGCGTTAATTAACACTGCAACAATTTTAATGCTTTATATGATAATTTGTTTTACTTTTATGCTTAATAAACCCCTGATTAAGTGCAGAGTGAAAAAGAAAACGTAAGGGATAACATTCCTGATAATGAGCCCGGGCATACAGCTGAACTAAGGCGTTATCGTATATTAGAACTTTCCTTGCTGGCTGTAGAAGCTGCAAACGTTGGTACATGGCTGCTTGATGAAGAAACGAAAGAATTTTTACCATCAAAACGGTTAAAAGAATTATTTGGCTACCACGCCGATGAAAACATGTCTTACGAAGGGTTGATTGCACAAATTGATCTGAAATACCGAAACAAAGTTATTGCCGGAATAGAAAATGCCATGGTAAACCGTGAACATTTTCATATGGATTTTAGGGTAACAGGTTTACATGACCAAAAACAACGCTGGGTAAAGGCTTTAGGAGGGATGTATAGCGACTCCGAAAGGAAGCAGTTCCATTTTTCGGGAGTTATGATGGATATCACCGAGGAAAAGCAAAACGAATTGCGTAAGAACAAATTTATAGGCATGGTAAGCCATGAATTGAAAACGCCTCTAACATCGTTAAAAGCATATGTGCAAATGCTTTATGCATGGGCAAAAAAGCAAAAGGATAGTTTTGCAATAACTTCCTTATCGAAGGTTGAAAGGCAGGTAAAAAAAATGCAAAATATGATCAACGGGTTTCTAAACCTTTCGCAGGCCGAATCCGGGAAAATCCAGCTTGATAAACAAGACTTTGATTTGGGAGAGTTGATCAACGATGTTATGAACGAAACAAAACTGATAACAACCAGTCACACTATTAACTTTTTACCTTGCGAGCCGATAGCTATACATGCTGATAAAGAAAAAATTGAGCAGGTTGTAATTAATTTATTTAATAATGCTATTAAGTACTCACCAAAGCAAACGGTTATAACTGTTTCTTGCGAAACAATAGATAATAAGGTGCAAGTATGTGTTAAAGATGAAGGTATTGGGATTGACGAACAGGATATTGATAAACTGTTTAAGCGTTATTATCGCGTAGAAAATAAACACACAGAAAACATTACCGGTTTTGGTATTGGGCTTTATTTATGTGCCGAGATCATTAAGCGCCACCATGGCAGCATTTGGGTAGAAAGTGAATTAGGAAAAGGGTCTGCCTTCTATTTTAGTTTGCCATTAGCAAAAAATGCAGAAGCAAATTAAGAGCTATTATATTTTAGAGTTCCTGCCTATTACCAGGTAAAGCACCGAGCCCAGGAACGGGGCAAATAAAATAACCAGCACCCATACTATTTTAGTGGCCGAATCTTTGAACGTTGCGCGCACGGCATCGAGCAGGCAAAATACGATCAGGCCAAAATAAGCTAATACCAAAAATATCAGTATAAGCCCACCTGTTCCAATATCAAGGAGTAGTAATAAATTGTTCATAGCTCAATGGGTTTATTAAGGGTATAACCCTGCGCGATAACAAAAGTTTTCGCCGTTGTTGGGTGAAGAAAAGAAATTTCCAGAACCCTCTTTTCGCGCAGCGAAGAGAGGGTGGTCGGGCGAAGCGAAGACCAGGTGAGTTAATAACCGGCGTGACAAACGGGTTAAGCTATTTTGAATTTCTACCGATTGCCAAGTAAAGTATCGAACCAAGGAACGGCGCCAATAGAACAACCAATACCCAGATTAACTTATTGGTGCTATCCTTAAAATTCGATCGTAAAATATCTACCAGGCAATAAGCTATTAAAGCAAAATAAGATAAGGGGATCATTAACAGGATGATCTCTGGTGCCCCAAGGCCTCCCATTGAAAGTAATTTGTGCATAGGTTTACAGTTTGTTTAAAGATATAAGTTTTCACCAATACTTTTAATCCAAATTACTTTACGCTCTTTCTCTGTACAATATAGTAACCTGCTATAAATACCACTACAGCTATAACAAGGCTTACATAAACATCCTTGGTGTAAATGTCTATTTCAAGCATTTTAGATGGGCCATTGTTATTTTTCACCATGCTTTTAATAGCGCCCATTGGGTGTGCATACGGGAAAAGATAACTGTACTTCCAGTTGTTTGATGCCAGTATAACTCCGGTAATAGTAGCTACAAAACCAAGCCCCATTGGTTTCAAAAAATCGGCCCATAAAAGGCTGAGCAGAAACTGTATAGAAAGTATGCCAAGGGCCGATAACAATAGTTTATAATACACCTGTATAAGCTGCAACTCCATGTGGTATTCGTTAAACTTAAGCTCAGGCTTAAACACACTCAGCAAATTACCAAATGCTACATTAAATATTACAAATAGCGTAAGGCATAAAAACAGCAGGAATAATGCGTAAAAAAACTTGGCACTGTAAACAGCCCAGCGCGAAATAGGCAGGCTGAATAATGTTTTCCAGGTATCGGCTTTGTGTTCAACGTTGTTTACCGAGTAAGCTACGAATATGGTATAGATAGGGAGTAACAAAGAACCCATACTCCCTAAGCTTATCATACTAAATTGTATCCACTGGCCCATTGGCGGCATTTTTACAAATACGTCACTTTTTGTGTATACGGCTAAAAATGCCAGCGAGCTTATTAATATAGGCAGTATGATAGCTCCCCAAAAGCCAAGCGTTTTGCGGGTCTTATAAAATTCAGACTGGAATGATAGTAAAAATCCCTTCATGTAGTTAGTTGCTTTGGGTAATGTCTAAGAATAATTGCTCCAGGTCTTTATGATGTTTATTTATGCTAAATACAGTCATCCCGTTTTGAACAAGGAGCGTATTGATGTCGCCTATTTGCTGTTTAGAAATAAAAGGCACATAGAGGTGGTCGTGATTAATATCGTTTACTGCGAAGTTATTGCGTTTTAAAAAGTTAGCGGCATCAACGGTATTATCTACTTCTATCCTTATCATTGGCTGGTTAATATTCTGCAGTTCATGAATAGTGCCCTGGAACATTAGCTCGCCATTATTAATAATACCAACATGGGTAGCCATCTTTTCAATCTCGGCCAACAGGTGGCTGGATATAAAAACTGTTTTGCCGCCGGCCACAAGCCTTAACATTAACTCGCGCATCTCAATAATCCCGTTAGGGTCAAGTCCGTTTGTAGGTTCGTCCAGTATTAAAAGTTTGGGGTCGCTAAGCAAAGCAAGGGCAATGCCCAGGCGTTGTTTCATCCCTAAGGAATACTGCCCTGCTTTTTTACCGGCAGCATTGGTTAGCTGAACCAGTTTAAGCATTTCATCAACCCTTTGTTCGCTAACCTGCAAAAGCAAGGCGCGGTTCATCAGGTTCTCTTTACCGGTAAGGTGATGGTATATGGCAGGCTGCTCTATTAATGAGCCTATTTGCGATAATATGCTAATACGATTGCTTTGTAGCTCCTGCCCAAAAATATGAATGCTGCCTTCGCCTGTTTTTAACAGGTTGAGCAGCATTTTTATGGTTGTAGTTTTTCCGGCGCCATTTGGTCCTAAAAACCCGTAAATACTCCCTGCCGGAACTTGCAGGGATAGCGATTTAACAACTTGCTGGGCACCAAAGCTAAAAGATAAGCCTTCAGTTTTGATTACCATAGTTTCTCGGTAGCAATTGTGCATACTGTTTTTACAACGGTTACACCTTTAATAAATAAGGATGTAGCCTGCACAGCCGAGTTATGAGCAGTAAATTGTTTCTTTTGTTCAAACTGGTAGCTCACGCCCATTACAATGGCAAATACTACAGGTGCCAGTAATAAAATAAATGGGTTTGAGTTTGAAACTAACTTTTTCATTGTGTGATCGTTTTTGATAGAACAAAGAAATACTAAATAATTTATCTGCTAAAAACAATTAGACCAACAGCCAGCATTTGTAGATGAACGGTTAATTAGGGCGTTTAACCAGTTCGTCGGCTTTTTAGGCCTGTTCATCGGGCTAAATAAATACTACATATAATTCCACAGCTATATTCATATCTAAATATTACTTTAGATGCTGTTAATACAGTATATAATATAGATGAAGAGAAGCTGGCAAATATTCTGGCATGTTGTTTTTTGGTTAGGCCTTATCGCTTTTTTTGCATCAATAGCGCGCTATAGCGGTAAAATGACAACGGAAGCTGTATTGGTGGTATTTGTACTATACGGTGCAATTAATATCAGCGTATTCTACCTTAACTATTCACTACTAATTCCCCGGTTTCTTGATAAAAAGAACTATAAATTATACGCAGCCGGTATCGTAGCCGCTATAATTGCTTTCGGACTAATAAAGTATGGTGGCGGCCTGGTATTTAAAACCTATATATTAGTAGGGTTAAGAAAACATGAATCAACCTTTTGGGAATACTTTTTCAAAACTACTTTCACTACTACTGTATTCCTGTTTTTAAGTGCAGTATTAAAGTTTACGGTAGATTGGTTCCTGAACGAACGGATCCAGCGCGATCTGGAGAACCAGCGCCTGAGTGCCGAGCTATCCTTTCTAAAATCGCAGATCAACCCTCACTTTCTGTTCAATTCATTAAATAGCATATACTCGCTGGCCTATCAAAAGTCTGATACCACGCCCGAAGCTATTTTGAAGCTGTCGGAGATTATGCGCTATATGCTTTATGAGTGTAACGATAATAAGGTAGAGCTAACCAAAGAGCTGCAATACCTGCAAAACTATATCGACCTGCAAAAAATAAGGTTCGGCAATAAAGCTTTTATTGATTTTGAAGTAACCGGCGAGGTAACCAACCAGCACATTGTGCCGTTATTGCTGATCTCGTTTATAGAGAATGCCTTTAAACATGGTATTGCTAACGACGCCTTAGCACCTATAAAATTGAAAATTAACCTGGAGGATGGGCACCTTTACTTCTTTATCCAGAACAAAAAACATACGCATAACCGAGATTCGTCTGGCGGGATAGGGCTGGCAAACGTACGCCGCAGGCTTGATCTGCTCTACCCCGGAAAATATAATTTAGATATTCGCGACGAAGCGGATACATACACTTGTCAATTATCCTTAGTTTTATAGCATGATCAGATGTCTTGTTGTTGATGATGAGCCTTTGGCCCTGAACATACTGGAGGATTATATCTCCAAGATCCCTTTCCTGGAATTAATTAAAGCCACTACCAACCCTATTGAGGCGCTAACTTTAGTGCAAGAGGGGGGTATTGACTTGGTTTTTCTGGATGTGCAAATGCCGGAGTTAACCGGTATCCAGTTTCTGCGGATAGCCAATGGCAAAGCAAAGGTGATATTAACAACCGCTTATCCGCAGTATGCCTTAGAAGGGTATGAGCTGGATGTGGTAGATTACTTGCTTAAGCCCATCGCTTTTGACAGGTTTTTTAAATCGGTACAAAAAGCACAGGGGATTATACAGCCCGTAACAAAACCTGCAGCTAAAGCCGAGCCTGCGCAGCAGGACGATTTTATGAGTGATTTTATCTTCGTGAAAACTGAACATAAAATTCAAAAGGTTTACCTGCACGATATATTATTTATAGAAGGGTTAAAGGACTACGTTTCTATTTTCACCCCTGCCGAGCGCATCATTACCCTGCAGGGTATGAAGAAAATGGAAGACGCACTGCCGCCCAAGCATTTTATCCGTGTGCATAAATCATACATCGTATCTATTAATAAGATAGACAGCATAGAACGCAGCCGTATTTTCATTGGCGATAAAATTATCCCCGTAGGCGATACCTATCGCGATGAGTTCTTTAAAATTGTGGATGGGAAGAATATATAGCGTATACTATATTTAAAAATGAAAACCCTATACCTATTCTTTATCCTTCTTATTGCAAGCTTGTCGGGTAAAGCGCAATCTGCTACTGGCAAAGTTGTCACAGTAGACTCAACGCTTACTTCTCTAAAAAGTAAAAGAACCGCAGTTGATGTGTATGTAAAGAAACACGATAAAGAACTTTTGTTGTATTCTAAGATACCCGGAAGAAAAACACCAGTGAAGGTTACAATGGAAGACTGGCCGGATGCCGGCGAAGGTTCTTATAATGTACTTAAAGATTCTTCGGGGAGAATAGTGATGATTGCCGAAATTCCATTTAGCCAGAGTGGCGATTGGTATATAACCTACACGCATTACTTTGACGAAAATGGAAATACTTATGCGTTTAGGAAAGAAACTAATACGTTTGATAGTGATGTAAAAGGAGGCGTGATCTACGAAACACTGGTAAAATACTATGGCGCGAACCTTAAATTATTGAATAAAACATATTCACTGAAAGAAAAAAGCGGTAAGCCAATAAAAAATAATGGGCATATCGATGTTTATCAATATAAATATATGATCTATAAGAATTCAGCAGCGTGCTTAAAGGGGTATAATATTAAATCATTATAACATATTTTACACCGCCTGCTGCGTCATTATCCTTATCTCTTTAGGGTAATAATTATTGATCCTGTTTGGCAGCAACTTCGCCCAGCCCAAAGCAAGCCCTTCGTAAGTCATCAAGCTCCAGCCTTTGCCTGTAATTTCCATATCTATATTATCGCGGCGTAAATATTGTATAGCCTGCTCTTTGGTTAAGGGAGTTAGTAAAACGGCATCCTTATTAATAGCCAGGCTCAAAGCCAGCTCATGGTCCGGTATCAGATCGTTGCCTGCCAGCTTGCCAATCCTCACGCCCGACTTCTTTATATATAGGTGCCGGTGTAAAATGTTCAGGCTTTCCTTATGCTCGCGGTTTATGGCCAGCCAATCCTCATTCACTTTAAAAAAGTAAAAGTCGTCGGCATTATTAATATAGCCCTTAACTATATCCATCTCTTTGGCGGGCAGCTTTTGCTGGCCATTGTTTTTGTAGTTAGATAAACCACCGCTGCTTTCCCTTTTGCGCAGGCAGGCGGCAAACAAACCTTCGCCCTTTACCTTGCCCGGGTAAAAGCGATAGCCCCATGCTTTTTTCTGTGGAGATTCGGTTTCAACAATACCCCACTCCTTATATATAGGTATACGTACGCTTTCCAGGTTAAACTCGGTGCAAAGCCAATCCAGTATATCCTCGTTCTCCTGGTGCGAGTAGGAGCAGGTACTATATATAAGGTATCCGTCTTCTTTTAGTGCGGGATATATATCGGCCAGGATCCGTTCCTGCCTTTGGTGGCAAAGGTTCACGTTGCCTTCGCTCCATTCATTCATGGCGGCAGGATCTTTTCTAAACATACCCGAGCCCGAGCAGGGGGCATCAACCAGTACCACATCAAAAAAACTATGGATAGCGTTAAAATCTTTAGGGTCGTTATTTGTAATAATGGTATTCGAAGTACCCCAGCGGTTAAGGTTATCACTTAATATAGGTACACGTGTTTTAATGATCTCGTTTGCAACCAGCAGATCGCTGCTTTGCAGGGCCGAGTTTAGCAGGGTAGTTTTACCACCGGGGGCAGCGCAAAGGTCTAAAACTTTAATAGCATCTTCTTTATTTGGGCGGATGGTATTTAATATATGGCCAATAAACATAGACGATGCCTCCTGTACATAATAAGCACCCGCGTGAAACAATGGGTCGAAAGTAAAGGAAGGGCGGGTATCCAGATAAAAACCTTCGGCACACCATGGCACTTGTAAGTCTGTTTTCAGGGCCGATGGCTTAAAAGGATTAATTCTGATAGAGGTTGGGGCGGCTTCAGATTGGTGCGCACCAACAAAACTTTCGCTATCAAAGCCTGGTTCGGTGTCTAAATTCTCTAAAAAGTGCGGTGGGAAGTTGTAATTATCCATAACTAAATCAAACTTACGCATTTTTTTATGGCCTTAAATAATGCCTGTAATAAGGATATAAGGGTATATGCGGTACTAAATGGTACTTATGTATATAATGTTATGGTTAATTTGGTGTTAATTTACAGGCAGTTACATAATTGTTTTAATTATTTGAAAATAATGCTTGTAAGGGTAGGTGTTTTCTCCTTACATTTGTGGCCGCTCAAGTAAAAAGGGCGTTGTTTTTTGAAGATTTAGCGAATAAATAAGATTAAAGAAAAGTGAAAATTTCACTTGACAAAAAGAAAGTTTATTCGCACCTTTGCAGCCCGCAAAAGAGGTAACGAAAATGCGGTTGTGAATTGAAAAAGCGGCTTGAAAAAATAAAAAAATAAAGTTTGCAAATTCAGAAAAGGTTTCTACCTTTGCAATCCCAAAACGAGGG